>DAHWEW010000025.1:0-12980 GCA_027326225.1 Legionellaceae bacterium | reverse complement strand
AACTCGCTCTACTAAGATTCTGAGTGCGTTTGACAGCTGAGGAGCTGTCGTCACATCTTGTACAATACGTTTGAGTATCTTCAGCATTTAAGGATCTCGAACTAAATATTTAGTTCGAGATCCCCTATCGTTCATTTGAAAGGTGCTATCGACCATGTTGTCCCCGTTTTCGTCTGACTCCAAAAAAACTACGCCGTTTTTTAAGAAATTGCTCTAATTCTTTTAAAGCTTGGGTATAAACTTGTTTTTTAAAAAATATCACCAACTCTTGTGGCTGGTCATAATCTATCCATCGCCAACTATCAAATTCAGGCGAGTCACTGAGATCAAGCCGAACTTTCTGCTCACTAGCTATCAATTTTAACAAATACCACTTTTGTTTTTGACCAATGACCAATGGCTCACTCCCATGGCGAAGATATTGCTTCGGCAATCGATACTTAAGCCATCGTTTGGTCACTCCCAATACTTCAACGTCTTGACTCTCTAAGCCAACTTCCTCACGCAACTCACGATACATTGCATCCAAAGCTGTTTCTCCGGCACTGAGCCCACCTTGAGGAAATTGCCAAGCATCATGCCCATGACGTCTACCCCAAAATACTCGGCCAGATTCATTTGCTAAAATAATCCCCACATTTAGCCGATAACCCGCTCTATCAATAACCATAATTTTCTAGCTTAAAACTACCCGTTCATAAGTAGATTTTTCCACATAATAGAAGAGCTTGGCAAATAAAACAGCTATAATCTACAAATATAGTATTCTCAACTTTAGCATTTTTTAAAAAATGAGTTCAGAAATGTCGTCTTTGCGAGCGGAGTAAAGCAATCCAGATCGATTTTCAATTGAAATTGTGATCTGCATTGCTTCGCCAACGCTCGCAAAGACGGTTTATTAATCAACTTTACAAAAAAGGCTAAAGTCGAGAGTGTTTAGACTTTCGTCTTTTGACAACCCTATCAACACTTATGAAAAAAAATATCCTCATTATCAACACTGGTGGCACGATTAGCAGTGTAAAATCCAAACAAGGCTATGAGCCGGTTGCAGGTTATGTGGTGGAAGAACTGGCAAAAATTCCAGCACTATCACACCCTGATATGCCAAACTATGTCATCAAAGAATATCAACCCCTACTCGATTCATCTAATATGACGGTGCATGACTGGAATCATATTGCCAAAGATATCGCGACGGAATATGAACATTTTGATGGGTTTGTTATTTTTCATGGCACAGATACCATGGCTTATACCGCCTCAGCTTTGTCTTTTATGTTAGAAAATTTAGACAAAACCGTGATCCTCACTGGCTCACAAATTCCATTATCCGAAATCCGAAATGATGCCATAGATAATGTCATTACCTCTTTATGGCTTGCAGCGCATCACCCCATCAAAGAGGTTTGTATTTACTTCAATCTGCATTTATTAAGAGGAAACCGTGCGCAAAAAATCAGTGCCGATCAATTTAATGCATTTGATTCCCCTAATTTTCCTCATCTGGCATCCATCGGCATCACCATTGAAATACAAAAAAAACGATTGATTTCGCACAACAAACATCCTTTTCGCCTACAAACCATCACCCCTCATTTTATTGCCAATTTTCGTCTGTTTCCGGGATTTGCGAGCGATGTGCTTGCCTTTATTTTACAGCAGCCTCTGCGTGGTTTGGTCTTAGAAACTTATGGTGCAGGAAATGCTCAAAGCAATGATCCAAAGTTCTTACGATTATTAGAAGAGGCTTGCCAGAGGGGAATCATCATTGTCAATTGCAGCCAATGTCATCATGGTCGAGTTGCAATGAATCAATATGCCACAGGCTACACACTGAAGCAGGCTGGGCTCATCAGTGGTCATGACATGACTCCTGAAGCCGCCCATTGCAAACTGCTTTATTTATTAAGTAAATACACCGACATCACAACCATCAAGTCCCTGATGGAAACAGCATTATGTGGTGAGCTCAGTCATTAAGGCCTGGTATTTGCTGCCGCCACTCCATCTTCTCTTGATTTTTTTTTCTTATCCTTTCTTGTGACCCCTTGAGATGCGAGAAGAGCAGCTGGTGATTCGGCTGGTGCCGCTCTTTGATCCCTTAAACCACTTGAGGGGGAAGTGCTGCGTTCCGCGAGCAATATCGCGCTTTGGGCCAGAGCCTCACCTTGACTATCACCCCCCTCCTCTTTTTGTTGGGGTAATGATGCGTCAACAGGTAATGATCCCGTAGAGTCGCGGTGAGGTCTCGCTGCTGTATCTAGAGCCGCTCTTTCCTCAGACGTTGTATCTGTTGCGCCTTCGCCTCTTTTCTCGCTTTTTTTTGAAGCCCCTGAATCAAGGCGCTTTCTGCTGGCAGAACTGGTTACCGATGGTGTCAATACTTTCTCGGCGACTTGTCTTACTTCAGGACTTAGCAATTTGATTCGAGCAGGATATAATATCGCCTGGATTATGGGTGCTTCACAGCATGTATCCATGTCCTCAATGATTTCAATCAGCGCTCTATCCAAACACCTGTTTAATTTATCATCCGAGAGTAACACACCAAATAATGAATAATCTGCACACAATTGTTTATTGTGTTGTTGTAATTCAATGATATGAAGAAAAATATGATCTAATTTTGCCTCTGCATACAGTGGGTGCTGTGGACTTTTTGCTTCTAGGTATTTGATGCATCGGCGAAAGGCCTCAACAAGAAGTATTTCTTGCTTTGCCCGAAACTCCACTTCTTTGGTGAGTTGTTCGAGCATTCCCATTTCATACTCAGAATATTTTTTTTCGATACAATAATACGCTTGATGAAAACGGAATGTATTCAGCGGATCTTCATCATGAGGCGTATTCAGTAAATTCAACTCTCTCAATCTATCAAAAGCAGACTGTAAAAATACCTGTAAACGCTCCAATATAGGCTCAGTTTTTCCTATGGGATGACCTGCCCTTGCCGTTTCAATTTCCTTTAGGCAACCCTTAAGGAAGTCAATCAACGCCTTAAGAGAGGCGTCATCTTTTTGATGCTCATCCTCATATGATTCTATTTTGGAGATAAGGCTCTCGATTTGTACCCGTTTGGCGGCAGATAATGTGGTGTCTCGACCCGCATTAAACAATGATCTGAAATGGTTAATAGTAGACTGATCGGCAGTCGTTGACTCATCACAGCTGGAACGTAATTTACGTAGCAAAAGCTGTTTACTAATTTCTAGAAAAATAGTCATAGGACTACCCCTTTGTTCGTTTTTTTTTTATCATAGCATAATCACATAAATATCAAAATAAATGCAGAAAGTTCACATCACTTTCAAATCATAAGGATATAACATCTGACATGTCATTACACATCGTAATCCTGGCAGCAGGCCAGGGCAAGCGCATGCATTCAGCGCTTCCTAAAGTACTCCATACTGTTGGGGGACTACCTATGTTAGAGCGCGTGGTGAACACAGCCAGCGCTTTGAATCCTGATGCCATTCATATTATTGTTGGGCATGGCAGTGATAGGATTTTGCAATCACTTCCAACTTTTTCCATCAATTGGGTGTTGCAAGAGTCTCAGCAAGGGACTGGACACGCTTTGATGCAAGCACTACCTCATATTCCTGCTAACAGCATGGTCTTAGTGTTATATGGAGATGTGCCATTAATACAAGTGGACACCTTACAAACATTAATTTCACTTTGTGCACCTACTCATCAAGCCTTATCCTTATTAGTAGCAACAATGAACGATCCAACAGGACTTGGTAGAATTGTGCGTGATGTGGATGGGAAAGTGAGAGCTATTGTTGAAGAAAAAGATGCCTCACTCAATGAGCAACAGATCAAAGAAATTTATTCTGGGATTTGTTGTGTTAAGGCCTCTGCACTGAATAGGTGGTTGCCACATTTGAGCAATGATAATGCACAAGGAGAGTATTATTTAACTGAAATCATCTCCAAAGCTGTAAATGAGCAATTACCCATTGCCACACTCACTGCCAAAGATGCCATGGAAGTACAAGGCGTCAATAATCGCCTACAGTTGCAACAAGTTGAGCGAGCTTTACAAGCGCGCTTAGCCTCTCAATTCATGCTGGCTGGGGTCACTATTGCTGATGGAGCAAGGGTCGATATCCGCGGAGAATTAACGTGTGGCACTGATGTGTTTATTGATGTCAACACGATATTCTCAGGCAACGTCTTTATTGGCGATGGCTCGCAAATTGGAGCAAATTGTAGTTTGAATGAAGTGTCCATCGGTCAACATTGCCATATTTTGCCAAATAGTGTGCTCGATCATTGCCAGATTGGCGATCATTGCCAAGTAGGCCCTTTTGCCAGACTAAGACCCGGGACTCAATTGGCCTCTGATTGTAAAATTGGAAACTTTGTCGAAACGAAGAATGCGGTTCTGGATGCTCATAGCAAAGCCAGCCATTTGACTTATTTGGGTGATGTCACCATTGGCAAAAATGTGAATATTGGCGCAGGCACCATCACCTGTAATTACGATGGCGCACATAAATATCAAACCATCATTAAAGATGGGGTTTTTATCGGCTCAGATACACAGCTGATAGCGCCAGTGACGGTCAATGAAAATGCAACGATTGCCGCTGGCAGTACCATCTGCAAGGATGTTCCTGCAGGCGGATTAACACTAACTGAAGCCAAGCAAAAAACGCTGCCTGATTGGATAAGGCCTACAAAAGAACAAAAATAGTCATTTAATTGCGTCAAACAGCCGAGCTGTTCTAGAGAATGGTGAGGTCTCGTCCCAAAGCATTTTGGCAATGATTTATCCTATTGATAATGAATATCTCTGTTTTCCACCACAGATTGAACATCAACCCATTCCGCTTCATCCTCATCTGAGGGCGCGTTAGCGGGCTTGTGAAAACGGTTACGGATAGCCAATCTCGCCTCGGTTGAAGTAACGGGCCAAGCTGGATGTCCAGCACTGACTGCCGAACGTTTGATTGCCCTTTCTCTGTCTACCAACAAGGGAGTATCTGGTTCTTTGGTCCTTTTGATAACCTCTGCCGGTGATTTGGCGAATTCTGTGGATGGAGCAAGTAAAATGGGCTTCACTTTATTGTCCCTATCCACTTGAGTCTGGCCATTTAACAAGACAGCAGTGTCATCTACTGTGACAGCAGCGACAGGAATAGACACATCTAAACCTTGGATTTGATAACGACAGTAACGTATTTGTTCTATGATTTCTTGATCAGAGATCAATTCTAACAAAAGCTTAGTCGCAAATTTTGGTGTGCCTAAAATACTCTCTAAAAGGCTAGCTGCAGCATCAGGCGCACGCCCTGCTATTCTAATGGCCAAATATTCTGGCAACCCCTCCACTTCAGTCAATATATTGATGACAGTTTTTCTAAGTCCTGGTAAATTAGAACCAACAACAGGATCTTTCAAAAATAAGTCTTTACTTTGTATCAAATCAGGTAACACGAGTCGAGACAATCGATTATGGAGAAGCCAATCACATCGTGCGACAATCTCTCCCAACGGAAGATCCTTTAAAAACGCCTTGAGATTCTTTCCTCCACGTTCTTTAAGCATTCTAGGAATTTTTGACTTCAGTCCTAAAATGAAGATATCCACCACAAAACCAACCACATTTTGAAAATGTAAAATAGGATCAGGGATGTTGCGCAAAGACGCCTTTTTAGCTGGTGGGAGCATCATGTGGGCCGCTGTATTCATTTGAGTAAAAAGCAACAGTGATTCCACCAGACTCGCATAAAACGCCTGAGGGATGCCGGTGGCTGTTTCAATCAATTTTAGAGTAAGCCAGGTCGAGCCCGTGTGTCCTAAACCCAGAGACAAAGCAAGCTCTGAATGTTCTCTTAAATATACAACCTGATGGCGATTACAAAGATCAGGCAGAACAATCGTTAATACATAACGACCACGATGATAAACAGCTAATGAAGCAGCGGCGGCGCCTCCCACATAAGGAATATATCCGATGAGGGAAATGGCGGCTTCAGTTGCCCAATAGGCTGCATTATCTCGAATGCTACCTTGCATGAAACGTAACATGGAGCAATGCTCCAGTGTACATACATCCATCTTAGGGCCTATTTTATCGGCATTTAGTAAGACGGGCGCTTCGAGAGTTACCACCACCGTGCGAACCAATATCTTTGTTTTTTTGCGGATCTCATAAGTCCAAGTGGCCAGCTGTAGTGAATAAAGAGCCATCATGATAACGGTATCAAAACTGTGTGTGGAGCTATCGGGATCCTCTTCTGCAAGGCGACGATACAAGTACTGTTGAAGCAACTCACTGGTATATCGTACCAAAACCAAAGGCAGTAAATCTTCTAAAGCAATACGAGTCAAATGAGTGGCAAGGGTACGATTAGGCGCATGAGTAACCATAGAATGGATGACTTTAGGAATCACCCCTACTTGTTCAAACAAATAAGCCATCGTTTGATAAGAATAGGTCGCAACAGCTTCTGCTTTTTTAAGCGGTAAAACGCGCTTGCCCCAATCGGTTAGATCCTTAAACCAACCCATGGTATACCTCTAAGGCTATAGCCAATACACAAAGATAAACAGAAATAACCAAACTACATCCACAAAGTGCCAATACCAAGCGACTGCTTCAAAGGCAAAATGCCGCTCAGCGGTGAAATGGCCTGCAAGAATGCGTAAGAAAATCACAATCAGCATGATGGTTCCGATGGTTACATGCAACCCATGAAAGCCGGTCAGCATAAAAAAAGTCGTGCCATAAATACCAGCATCAAGGGTCAAGCCCATTTTTGAATAAGCGTCGTAATATTCATGTGATTGCAAAAATAGAAAGAGTAAGCCTAAAGAAAAGGTACAAGCCATCGCTATCTTCAACTGACGCCGCTTGTTTAATTTTAACGCCCAATGAGCCCAGGTCACTGTCACGCCTGAGGTGAGCAACACTAAGGTATTCACGGCCGCCAATCCCCACGCGGACATACCCTCTTGTGCACCCACAAAAATTTGATTGTTAGGATTTTTAAGTAGCGGCCAGGTCGCTTCGAAATTTGGCCACAATAGGATATGGGTCATCGGATGCATTTCACCATTTAACTCTGGAATAGACCAAATCCTTGTAAAGAACAAAGCCCCAAAAAATGCACCAAAAAAACACACTTCAGAAAAGATGAACCAGCACATTCCCCAACGAAATGAACGGTCCACCTGGAGATCATAGACTCCTTTCTCATTTTCATAAATCACTTGTCCAAACCAACCAAACATCATAAAAATGAGAATGAATAACCCTAAAGTGAATAGGTAGGGCCCGTACCAATCGGTATGCAGCCAAGAGGCAGCACCAACCAATGTCGTCGTTAGACCAAATGAACCAACCAACGGCCAATGACTTGGCTTAGGAATATAATAGGTACCATGATCGCTCATAATGTCTCCTTTTAACTGGCTCTATCTGTCACATCAAATAAAGCATAGGCCAGGGTGATGGTTTTCACATTGGCTGGTAAATCTTTATCTAGATGAAAAAGCAATGGCATATCCATCGCTTCATGACCATTTAATGTTTGTTGTGTGAAACAAAAACACTCTGTTTTTTTTAAATATTTTGCTGCAATTCCTGGTGTAACACTTGGTATGGCTTGCACAACCATACGATGATCTGATTTATTTTCTGCATAGAAAGCAAGCTTTGCCATTTCACCAGGATGAACCTTTAGCGTTCTTGTTTTAGGGTAAAAGGCCCAAGGCACACCACCATTTATTGTTGCCACAAATTGCACCAATACTTCTCTTTTTTCTATGGTTGCCGTGCGAGCATCATAGGGAACGGCTACTGTATTTGTTTTGCCATTAATGCCTAAGGTTTTGCATAAACTATTATAGATAGGCACCAAAGCAAAACAAAAACCAAACATCCCAAAAACAATAGCTGCAAGGATAATCAAGAGTTTTTTATTGTTTTTTGCAGCCATTTACAACCCTCTCCACAACGATTTTCAAACCAATCTAATGTATCTCAGGTGGAGTGGTAAAACTATGATAAGGTGGAGGAGAGGACAGGGTCCATTCTAGACCATGAGCGCCCTCCCAAACTCGACCATCCACTTTTTTACCGTGATGGCGCATCGTGGCAATCACATTATATAAAAATAACAGTTGTGAAAACCCAAAAATAAACGCACCAATGGATGAAATCATATTAAAATTGGCAAATTGTAATGCATAATCCGGAATGCGGCGTGGCATCCCAGCAAGTCCCAAAAAGTGCATTGGAAAAAAAGCAATGTTGACTGAAATAACCGATAACCAAAAGTGCCATTTACCCAAACGCTCATTATACATATATCCCGTCCATTTAGGGATCCAGTAATAGGTTGCGGCTATCAAAGCAAAGATAACGCCAGGGACCAACACGTAATGAAAATGCCCGACCACAAAATATGTATCCTGATATTGGAAATCTGCAGGCACCAAGGCAAGCATCAGTCCTGTAAATCCTCCAATGGTAAACAAGAATACAAATGCGATGGCAAAAAGCATGGGGGTTTCAAAGGTTAAAGACCCCTTAAACATGGTTCCAACCCAGTTAAATACCTTAATGCCTGTGGGTACCGCAATCAACATAGTGGTGTACATAAAGAAGAGTTCTGCACCCAAAGGCACGCCCGTGGTAAACATGTGATGTACCCAGACGATGAAGGAGAGTGCAGCAATGCTTAACGTTGCATAAACCATGAAATGATACCCAAATAAAGGCTTACGACTAAAAGTCGGAATCACTTCAGAAATCACGCCAAATGCAGGGAGCACAAGCACGTAAACCTCAGGATGACCAAAGAACCAAAACACATGCTGAAATAAAATAGGATCACCCCCACCAGCCGCTTCAAAAAAACTAGTGCCGAAATGGCGATCAGCGAGCATCATGGTAACGGCTCCCGCCAATACAGGCATGATGGCAATCAATAGAAAAGCAGTAATGAGCCAAGTCCATACGAAAATTGGCAATTTCATCATCGTCATACCTGGCGCGCGCATATTCAGAATGGTCGCAATAATGTTGATAGAACCCATGATAGATGAAAGCCCCATCATGTGTATTGAGAAAATCATAAAATCCGTACTAGGCGGCGCATACTTAGTAGAGAGTGGGGCATAAAATGTCCAACCAAAATTAGGACCGCCACCATTATGAAATAGCGTTGACAACAGTAAGCCAAAAGCAAACGGTAAAATCCAGAAGCTCCAATTATTGAGGCGAGGTAGAGCCATATCTGGCGCGCCAATCATCATTGGAATTTGCCAATTTGCCATCCCTGTGAAGGCAGGCATCACCACCCCAAACAGCATGATTAAGCCATGAAACGTGGTCATTTGATTAAAGAAATTGGGATCAACAAAACGATGTCCAGGTTGAAATAATTCAGCCCGAATCACCATAGCCATGCCACCTGCGAGAAAAAAGCTGACCAGTGCCAAACATAAATATAACGTACCTATGTCTTTATGGTTGGTGGTGAATAACCAACGTTTGATAAATCCAATGAAACCTTTCCCTTGTTCTGGTCCATGTGCGTCATGTTCTGTATCTTGTGTTACTGCATAACTCATCGTAAACCTCCAGCTTTAGCTTTTTTCACCATGGTTGGTGCTTTTATCTCACTGTCACGCACTTTTGCCACATCTGCGGGCTGAACCTCATCGTTGGTGTTATTGCCCCAAGCATTTCGTTCGTAAGTGGTTATGGCGGCGATGACTTCGTCGGTTAATTGATCTCTATAAGGCTGCATAGCAGAACCAGGTACCCCGTTTAAGATCAAGGCAATGTGTCTTGAAATAGGTTTCCCTATAGCGACTGAGCTATTTTTTAGGGCAGGATACAACGGAGGAATCCCTCGTCCATTGACCTGGTGACAGGCACTACAAATCAAATCATATTTCTCTTTGCCTAATTTCATTAATTCAGCACGAGTCAATGTTTTCTGAGCGGCAACTTGATTTTTTGCAATAGCATATTCATCCTCAACCTTAACTTGCTCATTGACCCATTTTGCAAAATCATCCTCATTAACTGCCTCTACCACAATGGGCATATAGCCATGGTTAATCCCGCAAAGTTCCGTACATTGTCCACGATAAATTCCGGGCTTTTCTATACGCGTCCAGGCTTCATGCATAAACCCTGGAATGGCATCACGTTTGACTCCAAGCTCTGGAACCCACCAAGAATGAATCACATCATTAGAAGTGACGACAAATCTGATTTTTTTGTTAATAGGTAAAACCAGTGGCCTATCCACCTCTAACAAATACCATTGCCCTTTGGGTGCTTCATTTTGAATCTGGCTAAAAGGGGTCGATAAATTGCTAAAAAACCGAATACCCTGATCTAAATATTCATATTGCCATTTCCACTGATAACCAACGACTTTAATCGTGATATCTGATTGAGAACTGTCATCTTGACGAATGAGTACCTTCGTTGCAGGAATGGCAAGGCCTACCAAAATCACAAATGGGATGATGGTCCAAACAATTTCCAGCCTTGTATTCACTTCGAAAGTAGCTGCCTTGTAACCTTTGGATTTACGGTGATGAATAATGGAATAAATCATAATCCCAAATACGACAATTCCAATGATTGCACAGATGCCAATAGCCACCATATGTAAATCATACATATCGTGACTAATCGGGCTCACTCCCTTGTGCATATTCATCTGCCAATAATCAGTGCTCGCTAGTGCAGCTTTTAATGGCGCAAAAATAGCCAATAGTGTTACCCATTTGCAGATGCTCAACTTGTTTAACATCCTCGTCCCTCACCTCGTCAAATAATTACTAGAATGAATCTACCACAAGGTATAATTACCTTCTGTTTTCGATTGACTAACTATATATTTGATAGCGTCAATGATCTCGCCCGTTGAGCAAAGATCGCAACCACCATTTTTGGGATGATGCTCGCCCTTTATTGTATGTTCAACCAATACATCAAAATTTTGCAGAATCAATGGTTTCCAAGCTTCTTTATCACCTATTTTAGGTGCGCCAAGCTTGCCTTCATTGTGGCAAACACTACAATTTTCATTGTAGACATCACGACCATTTTCAGGAAACGTAGTGACACCATTTCTTTCAACGTCTTGCCACTGTGAGCGAGATAGAGATTCGTTTAAGATATAATCCACTGCAGAAATGATGTCATTGTCAGAACAAGTCACACAAGCACCTTTCACAGGCATGCTATTGAACCCATTAATGGCGTGCCGATAAAGTCCGAGTATGCCGCTTTCTTTAAGCCGCATAAACCAATTTGCTCCATTGCCAATCCTTGGTGCAGTCATTTCGCCATTCTGATGACACATGATACATGTGTTCACATAGACCTGTTTTCCTCGTTTCAGGGTGGGCTGTTGCTCTGAAGGTAACAAATCCAAAGGTTCTTCACTCACCACAGTTTTTAAATAAGTAGCAATGGCCAGATGATCTTCTGCCGTTAAGTACCCTAAGCTATTATGATTGACATCAGCCATGGGGCCCGAAACTCTGCCTGCTTTGTTAATCAATTGTCCTGCTGCAAATACTTGAGCCACCTCATATAGATTTGCCGAATGCAATCCATACTTAGTAATGTTTGGTGCCCAGTATCCATCCACAAATCCACCAGTCAAATAAAATCGCTCTTTTGGCGCCCCAAAAATATTCAACGGCGTATGACACATGCTGCAATGTCCCAAACCATCGACAATATATTTACCACGATTCCAGTCTGGAGAACGTTTGGGATCATAATGAAACTTTTCATTGGGAAAGAAAAATAAAAGATTCCAACCCCACAAAGAAAGACGAGCACCGGGTACATTAAAAGGAAAAGGCAATGGTTTATTTTCCAACTCGACAGGCGGAATACTCATAAAGAAGTGATATAACGCACGAGCATCATCGTCTGTGATATTGGAAAAATAAACATAGGGGAACACTGGAAAATAATTTCGTCCCTTAGGATCGCGTCCTTTTTTCAAAGCGCGGATAAAATCTTCCTCGGTCCAATTGCCAATACCTGTCTTTTTATCAGGGGTAATATTTGGACTATAAAATGTCCCAAAGGGCGTATCAATGGCTAAACCACCAGCAAAAGCAGGTGTATTACCCTTCACATTGGTGTGACAAGCAATACAGTCCCCCATTTTTGCTAAATACTCTCCTCGCTTTATGAGTTCTTCTTCAGCCCCAGTTGCGGGAGTCGTTTGGGGATATGGAGGATAATAACCATCCAGTAATGGCTCAATTCGCTTAAATTTTGCTTCATCTGCAAATATTGAGGGGCAAACTGCCAGTAGCATCGCTAAAACAGAGATGAAAATAGCTTTTCTTTTCAACAAAGAGCCCACGCTCCCTCCTTACACTAAAATCCTAGGTCAATCATGTCAGTACAATAGAGATCATTTCGTTAATTATACTTCCCTGACAACAAGTTGCAATTCTTAAATGAAGCATGGCTTTAATCTCTTAAAAATCAATCATCTTTCAACCAATTAACTGCTATGATACCTATCCCTTCGAACTTTAAGGAAAAATGATGGCGTGGAAAGCTGCAATCAACCTATCAACCTTGCAACAGGCAAACCGACAAACAACAACCATTGATGGCAATAAAATATTGCTCATTTGGCATGACAATCAAGTGCATGCCGTACAAGCACAATGTCCTCATCTCAAGTTGCCACTGCAAAAGGGGAAAATCAATGACAAATGTCACATCGTTTGTCCCTTTCACAAAAGTGCCTTTGATTTGAAAACTGGAGCGGTTCAGTGCTGGTCACCTTGGCCTCCTGCCATTGGAACCTTATTAGGAAAAATCTCCAAACCACATCCGCTTCGGATTTATCCGACACGAATCGAGGATGATCACATTTTTGTGGAAATCTAGAGCGTCGATCCGTTTAAATATTAACCGTTCGACGCTCTAAACAACATCCCTAAGCCTT
>DAHWEW010000259.1:0-3451 GCA_027326225.1 Legionellaceae bacterium | reverse complement strand
CGATTTGGATTAAGATTTAATTTGATTGCTGGAATTTATAATTTTGAACTTTAGGGAGGTTATGCAAGAGCTCTATTGAAATCTTTTATTATCAAACAATTTGGATCCAAAACCCGCACGAATACCATCAAAATTATTCGGAAAGTCTTTGGCAGGCGAATAATCTACGATCGTTTGTGAATTTAACGGTAAGGAAAATTGTTTATCGGTGAAAAAAACATGGGTAAATATATACCCCAGAGAAAGATTAAAAGCATCATGGCATTGCCAGTTTGAAGTATCACACGCTTTTTCCGAAAATGCCTTATCTGCAAACAAAGAGAAAAACAAAACTCCAAGCAGACAATATTTAATGATTACCATGATCCTTAGCCTTAACAAATCACTGCCTTTCTTATTGTCAAGAAAATCCTAACACCATTGACCAATGAAATGAAGTATGTAGTTTGTTACGAACTGGTTGATCATTCAAACTTGATTCCCCATGATGATTTTGTTGGATAAATACCTCTATTTTTGGTTATCATGTTACAACCAATGATTATCTGGCTCTTGAATGCGAATCACGCTTTATATCATGATGTTGTTTTGGTCATATTGTATCCATGCAACTGAAGTCTCTATCAAAGTTATTCCTGAAGGAGGAAAGCCTGCTTATTTACTTCAAGCAGGTTCTTTTAGCGACAAAACAACCGCTACCAAATTACAAAAATATCTATTAGAAATCATAAAACAGCCAGTTAGCTTAGAAAAGGCAACAGGTAAAAATACCTTTTTCGTTCAAGTCGGTCCCATTCAAGATTACGCCATCGCACGCGAGCTTGAAAAAAAAATCAGTGAAATTCCCACGTTACAATCTGAAGAACAAGCCACACCAGATGATCAAGTCAGCTTTGAAAGACCTTCGGAAAAAATATGGAACTTACGAAATGCTGATATTCGTGCAGTCATTGCCGAAGTGTCTCGGGTCACAAACAAGAATTTTATTATTGACCCTCGAGTTCAAGGAAAAGTATCTATTGTTTCAAATAAACCCATGTCTGACAAAGAGTTGTATCAAGTTTTTCTTTCCATCTTACAAGTCTCAGGATATGCCGCTATCCCGAATGGCGATATCATCAAGATTGTACCCAATATTGATGCAAAAACCATGTCTCCTGACATGCTAGGTCAAGCTAATCATATACCAGAAGGCGATGACATGCTTGTCGAAGTCATCTCCGTTCATTATGTACCTGCAGAACAACTGGTCCCTGTGCTTCGTCCACTCATGCCACAATGGAGTAGTGTTTCGGCCTATTCTCCCTCAAATATGCTGATATTGTCTGGACGTGCTAATAATATTAAGCAAATGGCGACGATCATCAGCCAAGTAGACAATTCCTCAGCCAATGGCATTGATATGGTCCCCTTAAAACATGCTTTGGCAATGGACGTGGTTGCCACGTTGAAAGAGCTGGTCAAATCTCAACCTGGTGGCGGAATGCATAATCAAGCTACTTTAGCCGCTGATGATAGAAGCAATTCCATTTTGCTGAGTGGTAATAAGACAGAACGAATAAGACTCCGTTTATTGATTGCTAAACTAGACAAGCATGATCTGAATGGAAATAGTGGGAATACCCAAGTGATTTACCTCAATTATTTACGTGCCGAAGATGTTGTCCCTATTTTAGCTGGCATTGCTCAAGCCAATTTTAGTGGTAATGTGGGTACAACTATCGGTACCATCACAAGACCCGCACTAGACAGTACAAATCCGGCTTCAAATCTTGTCGCCAACTCACCGAACAACAACCAAAGCGCAACACCTCCACCACCACCCAATAATGCCGCCACGCCCAATACCACTGGAGCAAGTACACAAAATGAAGGGTCAACAAAACCCACGGTACAAATTATTGCAGAACCCAACACCAACTCAATCATCATTAATGCTCCTGCAGCATTGATTCGCACATTGAAAGCGGTCATCAGTCAACTGGATATCAAACCTGCTCAATTATTGATTGAGGCATTGGTTGCTGAAATCAATGAAAATGATTTCAATAGTTTAGGGATTGAATGGGGTAGTATTAACCAAACCACCCTTGCTCCTGATACGTTTCGCCCTGGATTTGCTATTCTGAACTCAAAAACAACAATTGATCAATTTCAAGCACAAATTTATGCCCTAGCGCGTCTTAGAAGAGCCAATATTCTCTCCACTCCATCCGTGGTCGTTTTGGACAACAGACAAGCCAAAATTCTGATTGGTAAACAGGTGTCAGTCGCTTCATCTTCGTACCCCAATAATGCCAATGCGACAACCACAGCAAGCCCTTATACCACTTTTGACAGGGTCAATGTAGCCTTACATTTATATGTACGTCCGCAAATTACCCGTGGCAAAGGGATTCAAATGCAAATTGATCAAGGCAATGATACCTTAGATACTGCCAATACCATTGATCCTGGCACCAATCCCACCTTTAACATCAGTTCTATTGTCACCTCTGTTCATGTTGAAAGTGGTGACATTGTGGTTCTTGGCGGTTTGGCGCAAGATAGTTTAGGAAATGATAACAATGGCATCCCAATTTTAAGAGGCATTCCAGGCCTTGGCCGCCTATTTCAGCACAATATTACCAATCATGAGAAAAAAGTGTTGATGGTTTTTATCAGGCCGCATATTCTAAGAACCGAACCAGGGACCGTACAAATGTCAGGTGCCAAATATAATGACTTGCGACAATACCAATTGGATTGGTTGCGTACACAAGAATATGAGCAACGAAATAAGGCAACCGTGTTGCAACCTCTTCATACAACCAATCTACCGAGACCTTTTAGTAGACCTCCTGAACCCATCATTGCGACCAAATAAGTTATGGATACCAAAAAACGCCTACCTTACCTTTTTGCAAAAAAACATGGAATCGTTCTAGCGGATACGTCTGAAACAGGAGCCGTGATTCTATATCACTTAGCTCACACCCCTTTACCTATTCTTGCTGAGGTCAAACGCTTTTGTTCTCAAACAATGCAATTACAAGAAGTCACAACCACTGAGTTTCAGAAACATCTCGCCCAAGTCTATCAATCTCAATCTTCTATATTGGATGCAGCAGAAGGCATGGAAGAAGACCTAGACCTGGCTCAACTGGCAGGACAGCTGCCTGTGAGTGAAGACTTACTAGACACTCAAGATGATGCCCCCATTATTCGTCTGCTCAATGCCCTATTCACTCAAGCCATTAAGCAAAAAGCGTCAGACATTCATATCGAAACTTATGAAAGCCGAGTGTTGGTGAGAAACCGTATCGATGGAGTGTTACAAGAAGTACTAGAAATTCAAAGAGGCATTGCACCTTTGGTTATTTCTAGGGTCAAAGTCATGGCCAAACTGGACATCGCTGAAAAACGTATTCCACAAGATGGTCGCATTGCACTTAAGATAGGTGGACACAAT
>DAHWEW010000258.1:0-3455 GCA_027326225.1 Legionellaceae bacterium | reverse complement strand
CACCCTTATCCTGGGAAGACTTTAAAAATGAGCTTTTAGAACGATTACCGGATAAATTCGTTGTCATCGGTTGGTCATTAGGGGGGCTTATGGCCACACGACTTGCCCTTGAGGCGTCAGACCGTGTGACTCATTTGATAAATATTGCATCATCGCCTCGTTTTGTGAGAGAAAAAGACTGGCCAGGCATCGATGCAAACGTATTGGATGATTTTTATCGCAATCTCCAGACAAATCCACTGCAATTGCTAAAGGAGTTTCTAAATTTGCAATTGAAAGGAGAGGCATTGCCAGACATGTTTGAGCAACCCCCGAATCTCATCGGCTTACAAAAAGGATTGGATATCTTGATCAATTGGGATCTTCGTCCTCAACTCGTCACGCTCAAAATGCCTGCTTTTTATTTGTTTGGACGATTAGATACCATTACTCCTCAGAAAGTCATGAAAAAAATGCAACAATACTTTCCAAACTTTCAGTATCAACTGTTTGAAAGGGCAGCTCATGCTCCTTTTTTATCTCATAAAGATCAGTTTATTGAAGCTTTAACAGGATTTTTAACATGAAACGTTATTTTATCGTGGGGACAGATACGAATTGTGGAAAAACATATGTCACTTGCCAGCTGTTGGACGCTTTAAAAGATAAGAAAGTCATGGCGATTAAGCCCGTGGCCACAGGGTGTTATCAAGAAAAGGGTCAGCTTGTCGGTGAGGATGAGGTACTGCTAAAAAACCATAGTGGTGATCAAAAGAGAGACATTGGTTTGATGCGTTATCAAATGCCCGTATCTCCTCATATTGCGGCTAAAGCAGAGGGCGAATCGATATCATTACAAACCATTGCTGATTTTTGCAATCAGGAGTCATTTAAACAGTTGGATTATTTACTCATTGAAGGAGCAGGCGGATTGATGGCCCCATTAAATGAGGCTGAGACTTGGCTTCATTTCTTAAGATTCAGCAAGATCCCTGTGATTTTAGTTGTGGGACTTCGTTTGGGTTGTTTAAATCATGCATTACTGACTGCAGAGGTTTTAAAAACGCATGATATTCCCTGTGTGGGTTGGGTTGCTAATTGTATAGACAAAGAGATGTTAGCATTGTCAGAAAATATAGAAACGCTAAAGAAAATGTTGTGGTTTCCCTGCCTTGCAACTATTCCCTTTGGCGGGAGCGCTGATATTTATACAGGCGATAACTTTAGGGACGTTGCCTAATATCATCAATGTAGAATCGAACGTAAAAAGGATTGAACAACTGCTGCGAATTGCTCTGGTTGGTCATAATGAAGGCCGTGACCCGCTTCAGTGATCATGCCTACTTCCAGCTTGGGGTTCAGACTTTTGAGTTCATCGGCCATTTTTTCTGAAATGATACCTTTATCTGCAATCACAAGAAGGCTTTCGACGTCAATATTTCTTACCAATTGCGTATAATCAGGATTGGGTGGTTTGAGGATCTCAAAGGGCGCCAAGCTCGTCTGATAACGTGCCTGGTTGACTCGTTTGAGTATGTCGAGTGAGCGATGAGGTTGTCTTTCCTTTGCATCTGTCAAGATGTCATCAAATGATCGACTCAGAAATTGTCGCTGCTGTTCGATGGTATCTCCTTCATAGACTTCACGCTGTACTTCAGGACTGAGGAATGGCGGATCAGCTAAGATAATACCGCGAAGAGGCTTTCTTTTTTGTGAAGCTAACAAAGCTGCGGTCATGCCGCCCATAGAATGCCCCATTACAATTGGAAAAGATAATCTTAACGCTTCAATCAGATCAACAACATCATTTGCAAGGGTTTCGTATTGGTATCCCTCATGAGGCACGCTCGATTTTCCATGACCTCTTGCATCTGGCATGATGACATCATATTCATCCTCTAGCGCTTGTGCCACATCCGTCCAGCAAGCGCCATTAGCCATTAATCCGTGTAATAAAATCAACGGAGGTTTGTTTCCTCCAGTCCTCAGGTAGTGCGTGTTGATGCAATTTGTTTCACAGATTGAAGAGATCCAGTCGGTCATCATTTACCTTTAAATATCAAGTCTTTGTGCCAATACGACATCTATAATATGAGTATCTTCATAAGGAAACGTGAATATTTTACCAAACAATCGTTTCAATCGTTGAATGAGAAAATGCTTGGGCAACATGCGGATTGCAACGGTATTTAAAAACCAAGTCCCTTCAATGCCGAATAAGGCTAATTCATCTATATTGTGTAGAGTGATTGGGATGTGTAGCCGCTCATGAGAGAGGATTTGAAACTGGTTGATTTTGAATGCATTTTGCAACTCCTCTTCACCTGTTGCAACCGTTGTATTTTTGACAATGGCTTTATAATAATGGCCGACAATATTGCTGAGTATGGAATCGCTTGATATAAAATGTGCTAATTGTTGTTGCGTGTTTGGAAAGGATTCATACGTGGTTGTAATCAGCAAAAAATGACCATGAGTGCGGGTTAAAAGATGAGCTTCGTGACATAACTGTTTAAATGGAATGTATGCATTAATGAAGTGAGCAAGGACTAAATCTTGGCTCTTTGGGGCAATGTACTGACTGGCTTCTGTCGCACTCGTTTCTATTGTGGTCAGAGGAAGCGCTGAACTGGCGCAGTCTAACATTTTTTTTGATACATCGATGCCCGTGAATGTTGCTGCGGGCATCGATTGATAGAGCATTTTTAAAAAATCGCCATTGCCAACACTCAGATCAAGGATTTGATAAGGCAATGTTTGTCCTAAATGCGCTTTTTCGATCAGTGAAATCGCACATTGATGACTTTGACTAATAGAACCAAAATGGTTTGCTACCGTATAATGATCAGCAGGTTTTCTGGACATGGTCCTTAATCTTCACTGTCGAGCTCATCCTCTTCATCACCCATACTGAATGAAGAACCACACCCACACGTGGTTTTGGCATTGGGGTTACGGATCACAAATTGTTCACCCTGAATGCCCTGAACATAATCAATTTCAGCTTCATTGAGATATTGAAAACTCATTGAATCTACCAATAATTTTACCGATGATTGTCCATCCGAACAGTGTTGCAGAATGACGGTATCATCTTCTTTGATACACTCATCAAAAGTAAACCCATATTGAAAACCTGAACAACCGCCCCCGGTGATATAAACACGTAAGTTTAGATGAGGATTTTCTTCTTCAGCTATCAAAGAAGCGACTTTATCAGCCGCACTGACTGTAAAGAAAATACTCGAAGCAGTGGGGGCGCTATTGATGCTTGTCATGGTGACTCCCAAAACTTAGTCTCTATCTTAAAGTATACTCTTTTTTGCATGATTCACCTAATGACTTGTTCAATGACGGCCCCGCCCAAACATTGATTCTTATCATAAAAGACAATGTACTGTCCGGGAGTAACTGCTCGTTGTGGCGCACCAAACATCACATAATGTTCTTTACCGTCCAAAGGCGATACAACGCAA
>DAHWEW010000257.1:0-3460 GCA_027326225.1 Legionellaceae bacterium | reverse complement strand
GTTGTGAGCATGTAAAACAAGCACCACCGGGACAGGACCCTGACGCACAAGCGTTCATATATAGCAGGGTTAGCAAGAAATAAATAGAGAATTCGATTTGTCAAGATATACTTAATGCTAATTAGAAGCGTGGGCGAGCCCGAGCCCGAATCCGTAACGATCTAATATTTAGGGTCTATCTACAATTGCTCTATAACGCCCACGGGCACTTATTAGAGCAGAATTTTGTTTAAAATGCAGCATGACAAGCATCAGGCCGTTTAATATTTGATGCTATACTAATCATAACGCCTCACTATTTGAAAAAGAGAATATGATGCCCTTTTTTCCAATGCCGAGCAAAGTAACCGAAGACGGTACTTCTCCAAAAGACCCCATAAAAGCAGTATTGTTCGACATATTTGGAACAGTTGTCGACTGGCGTGGAACCATGGTGAAAGAGTTTTCTTCTTTGTTCCTACAAAAAGGAATCACAGATATCGATTGTGAAGCATTTGTAGAAAGCTGGGTAACTGCTTATTCTCAAAATATGAGTGACATCAGTGAGGACAAAAAACCCTTTGCAATAGTCGATGAGCTCAATAAAATCGCTCTTGATCATACTTTAGACCAATACCACATCACCGATAGATTTTCAGATGTTGAAAAAGAACACATGTGGATGATTTGGCATCGATTAGAACCTTGGCCTGATTCCATTTCCGGTATCGATAAGCTCAAAAAACAATTTACAATTGGGCCTCTTTCGAATGGGAACATCAAACTATTAGAAGATCTGGCAAAACATGCACACTTGAACTGGGATGTGATTCTTTCAGGTGAACGCTTTCGTCGTTATAAACCCGATCCATCGGTCTATCAAATGGCAGCTGAAGCCTTACAATTAAAACCCTCTCAGATTTTGCTCGTTGCCTCACATCCTTATGATCTGAAGGCCGCACAGCTTTGTGGCTATAAAACTGCATATATCAACCGTCCTTTAGAATTTAGAACAGTAAAAGAAAAAAAAGAGGAAGACCAATTTGATTTTGTGACGGATAGCATTGATACCTTGGCAGATACATTACAACAAGAGACAACAGCAAGACAAAGCCATTCTCCTTCCTAAAAATGAACCTCAAATCACCCGATGATGCTATACTCTACGTATTGATGTTATTCTTCAAGTATCATGACTAAACCCAAAGATAAAAAAATCATCATAGAAGGGATAACTAACCAGGGTAAAACCTTCCGTCCTAGTGATTGGGCTGAACGTATGAGTGGTACCTTAGCTAGTTTTAAAAATAGCCGTATCTTGTATTCTCCCCTATTACAACCCAGTGTCAATCACGAGGGATACAAATGTGTATTGCTTGATCCAAAACTTAAAAAATCAAATCCAGAACTGTATCGTACCATCTTAGAATTTGCGAAAAACAATAACTTGAAAATTTGTGGTGAAGACAAAAAAGATTGAGCATTGCCCGTAGCTATTTTTCTATGGACAAGAAGACCTCATAATCACTCCCTTCGCCTCGCAAATCAAATTTCTGAATGTCATTGTGATCGGTTGGAACGGTCACTGGTCCCTCAAGATGATTGGGCATAGTCCAACGCGCTTGTAAGACGCCATGTTCATTTTTAAGCTTTATCCTCATCACCCCTATCAAATCATCTGGTTCGATGAAGGAGGCATCCGTTTCAATGAGAGACACGATGATCACAACAGTCTCGCCTTCTTTGATAGGTTCAGACCATAATTTGACTTGTGACAATTTTCCAACCAATTGAGATACCCAATGAAAGGGTTTTTCAGGGATACGGAAATACTGTTCAGCGTGATTGCTGCGATAAACACTCACATCAAAATAGACTTCATCCCCATCACGCTCAGAAGCCTTTATGACATTGATATGGTGTAAAAAAAGCAGCGGCTTTATCTCATTGTGGATTGCGGCATAACAACACATTGGTAAACATATGAAACTCATCAATATGATCAACATTCGCCGTTTCATCGTCCCTGCTCCCTTTTTTAGTCTCATACCGAACTCTGTACGATACCTGTAATAGACAACAATTTCATTGCAATATAACTCAATGCACCATAAGTTTCTTGAAAATTAACAGCTAAAATTCCTGCTCCAATGAATGCGAGCCCTTTTGGCCCTTCTTTGACACCAGGACTGCTCCCATGAACCAGCAACACACAGCCCCGTACAAACCAGATCAAACCAGCTGTTTGGATAAGAATTCCCATTGAATTATAAATATTATAAGGATTATATGGGATGTATTGCAAAATATTACCTGAACCAAATGCCGTCTTTGATAAAGAAGTCAGCATAGAAGGCAAAAAGATGAGGGCAGAACCCCCTACAAAATACATCAGAGGAACAAATATTTTTTCATTAGAATGCCCCCCACTCCCTACCGCTTTCATCTTCATCAAGCCCGTTACCATAAATATAATACCAATAAGGTAACCTAACCCTGATATCAGAGTTTCTACTGGAAAAAGAGCCCGGCTCAAGTTGCCAAGCATTGAAACGACATCACCGTTCATATGTTAATTATACACTTTTTATTTTGATGTGTGCATTGAAGTAACAGCCAACCCCCACTCACTGAACAAGAAGAGTTTGGCCACCCTTTGTTAGGTGTATTGATGAAACGGGTCAGAATCACTTGCAATAGAAAAATTTTCCCCTATAGTAAGCATTTTCGAACTCATAGATTCATCAACATGAAGGCCAATACATTTCCCATCATATTACAAGACTCATACATGCTGTCGCCAAAAGTCAAACATTTTATTTTTAAATGTGCAAATGCCCAAGTGTTTGACTATTTACCCGGCCAATTCATTACGATTCATTTTGAACATCATGGCAAAATATTACGACGAAGCTATAGCATTGCGAATCCTCCAACACAAAACAATCGCATTGAATTCGCCGCAGGTTTTGTACCGGAAGGTCCAGGAACTGAGCTTTTGTTTCATTTACAAAATGGAGATAGCATCAACATCACAGGGCCGTTTGGTCGTTTGGTGCTGAAAGATGAGACACCTAAACGTTATATCCTAGTTGCTACAAGCACCGGTGTCACACCCTATCGGGCCATGATAACCGCGCTTAATCAACGATTACAAACGCATCCGAATCTTCAGGTTGTCATTTTACAAGGCATACAAAAGCGCGAAGATGTCCTTTATAGAGATGAATTTCTAGCCTTAAGTGCCGCTTGTTCACGCGTCATTTTTCGCGCTCACTTAAGTCGCGAACCCAAAGAAGGTCTCAGTCCTCATGAATTTAGCGGCCATGTTCAAAGCTCTTTTGAAGAGTTATGTTTAAACCCCGCGGATGATATTGTGTATTTGTGCGGAAATCCCAGTATGATCGATGATTCTTTCGCTTATTTAAAAGATCAAGGATTTGCAATACAAAGTATCATTCGCGAAAAATATATTTCAACC
>DAHWEW010000256.1:0-3482 GCA_027326225.1 Legionellaceae bacterium | reverse complement strand
GCATCCCTCAGATAAAATAGCCATTCTGGTGCGCTCACGTAACCTACTGCGAGACATCATCAAACAATTAAGAGATGAACACATTCCTTTTCAAGGCGTTGAAATTGATCTATTGGCAGAACTTCCTCATTTACGCGATGTTTGGTCACTGACAAAAGCATTGCTGATGCCCGCAAATCGCCTTCATTGGCTTTCATTTCTCAGAAGTCCTTGGTGTGGATTAAGCCTCAAAGACATTTTTTCTATTGCAAGTTACTCGAAAAAACAACCCATCTATGTTGCATTGTCCAAGTTGGATCAAATCAAGGAGATCAGTGACGATGGGCGAATACGTGCTTATTTTATTTTTCAAGTCCTAGATCGGGCAATCAAGAGCCGCCATCAACAACCCCTAGTCAACTGGATCATCAACACCCTGAAAGATTTACATCTGAACCAAATTTTAACTGTTAACGAGCAAAAGGATTTAGAACAATACTGGCGATTATTAGAACGTCACATCAAAGATAATCAGCTGCCTTCTCTCGAGTTATTCACCAGCGAATTTAACAAACTCTATTCTCAACAAGTCTCGCCCTCTCGACTACAAATCATGACCATTCATAAATCGAAAGGTCTTGAATTTGACTCTGTTATCTTACCTGGGCTCAATGCCAGACCATCATCCATGGATACACCTATGCTGCGTTGGCTACAATTACCAAAACATGAAGCCGGCGAATTATTGCTCCTTTCTCCGATGAAAGCCGCGCACCATGAGAGTTCTTTGTTATATGATTATATTGGCAAATTAGATGCGCAAAAAAGCAGCTATGAATTGCAACGCCTGCTTTATGTTGCCGTAACCAGAGCGCGAAAACGTCTTTATTTGTTTGATCACAGTGAAGAGGCAAGTCCTGGTACTTTTCGTTTTTTGCTGAAAAATCAATCTTTTATATCGGTAGATGCTGAAGAAGAAAATACACCTGAAAAAAATATAGTTCATCCCACTTTATATCATCTACCCATTGAGTTTTATCAAAATCCTCCAGAATGGCATACCCCAATACAAAAATATCCACCCCTCATCACTACTCAAAATACAGAGCGACTCTTAGGTATTGTCATACATGAAGTGCTGCAATGGATCTGTGATCATCAAGTGACATCAGTGACTGAAGTGTCTTCTGAAATCGCTCATCACTCCCTAAAAACATTGGGATTTTCTAATGAGGAATGCGTGCAGTTTGAAGATCACATCAAAGATCAACTACAGCGTTTCTTTAACGATCCTGTTGGTCAATGGATCATAAAACCTCGCCAGAATGCGCACAATGAGTACGAATTACTGATGATGGACCATAACACCTTAGCCATCAAAATCATGGATAGAACTTTTTGTGAAAATGGCATACGCTGGATCATTGATTTTAAAACTAGCCTTCACGACAAAGAAACCGAACATCATCACCGCGAGCAGGTCAATCATTATGCCCAATTATTTCATGAAGAAACCACCATTCATTGTGGACTTTATTACTTTCATCACAATCATTGGGTACCATGGGAATATCATCCTTCCTTAGTTTCTGAACCCTATGAGTGATCATCTGATGAACATCGAAAAAACAATACAAGCAATATTAGCTCAAACACCTGATTTGTTATTAGGAAAAACAGCGCAGGAGTTAGGGATAAAGTCTGTCATCTCTCTCGAGAAGGATCATGTCTTCATCCATTTATCTGCGGGATTTCCAACAATGCTCTTGCAAGAAACGCTCATTCCCGAGCTTAACAAAGCGCTCATTGAAGCGTTGCCTACTCATCATATTCAGATAACCCTTGATCACTTTATCAAAGCGCATCAGACCCAACTCATGGGCAAAGGGTTACGGGGTATTAAAAATACGATTGCGATTGCTTCTGGAAAAGGAGGCGTTGGTAAATCAACGGTCACTGTGAACTTAGCCACAGCTTTGGCACGTCTTGGGGCACGTGTCGGCATCTTAGACGCTGATATTTATGGGCCTAGTATTCCTCTCATGCTGGGTCGTGCACATCCTGTAGAAGTTCAAGGAGATCGCTATCTTCCAGCGATGGCTCATGGCATTTCGGCGATGTCCATTGGCTATTTGACGGAAGGCGAGCCCGCCTTACTCTGGCGTGGTCCTATGCTTGCTAAGTCGCTATTGCAAATGATAGACATCACACAGTGGGATGAACTCGACTACTTATTGATTGATTTGCCCCCTGGGACGGGAGATATTCAATTAAGTCTGGTACAAAAAATTCCCATCACCGCGGCCATTATTGTGACAACGCCTCAACAAGTCGCGACCTTAGATGCAGAAAAAGCCTATAAAATGTTTTCCCAAACCAGTATTGATATTTTGGGTATCATTGAAAACATGTCCACTCATATTTGTAGTCAGTGTCATCATCAAGAACCCATTTTTAGCACTGGCGGTGCTCGCCGTTTATGTGAACGCTATCAATGCACATTGCTCGGAGAATTTCCCTTAGACACTAGGATTGTAAACCACTGCGATGAAGGGATCCCAACGGCCACCCAAGACAAAGATGAATTAACCATGACATTCATCAAAGCAGCCCTTCAAACAGCCATAGAACTGAGTAAAAAACCTTTGAATTATGCGGATAAATTTCCAAACATTGTCGTTGAATGACAGAGAAGAAGAATCATGTGACTTTAGAAGCTTTGTTATGGTTGACATCTAAAACTATAACACCCCCACATCATACCTCACTCATTCGGTGTGATGTTGGGGTGTTACCTAAAACTTCTGGTGAACCATCTTTCTGACTCAAAGCCCGCATATATTGTTTATGCTCATTGGTTTCTTTAAAAAATCGTTCAAAGCGTGAGGTAGGACGATTTAAAAATTGCTGGATGTCACTATTCAATTCGGCCGTTGATTGACGAGTAAGCTCTAATATTTTTATTTTTGCTTTCCTAACGAGTGTAATCCAGGTTTCTGAAACTTCTTTACCCTGCCAGCTCCAACCCGATAGAGAAATCTGATACTGACCTCGTTTGCTTATAAATGGTTCTTCTTGCTCTACCTGAAATAGACTCTGGATCATTTGCACAACACGAAGTGGGTCCGTTGCTTCTCTTATCAATTGAGTGATGGCTAGAACTGTAAATTGATATTTATAGCTAGCCAACTGGAACCTATTGATTGTTCCCACATGAAGTAAGGCATGCATGCCTGTCTTATTGGCTGTAATCATAGAGTCCATCAGTCTTTCCTGATACATTTTGTCATTTAAATCACCACTCTTTATCAGTGTAAGACAAACATCAGCAAAAAATTGACTGTCTCTCTCTCCTTGTAAAACCGGTAGTCTTGAAAAAAATTGAGCATCGCCCAAGCAAATAAAGATATGTTCTGCAGTCTTACTATCTCCGATTTCGCTGGCTTTTTCCCAGACCTCTTGGATAGGTACGTTATGGGTGATGAGAATGTTAGCGGTATTTT
>DAHWEW010000255.1:0-3482 GCA_027326225.1 Legionellaceae bacterium | reverse complement strand
TGCGCTTGTGTTCGATCAAATTAGCGGTCGATTTGGCTGCCAATTTAATTGGAGAATATTTTATGAGTAATTTAAATCCTAGAATTTATGTTGCATGTTTAGCTGCTTATAACAACGGTTATTTGCATGGTGAATGGATTGATGCGAGTCAAGATGAAGAAGCATTATTTTTAGAAGTGCAAAAAATATTATTAGCAAGTCCTATGTTTGGTGCCGAAGAATTTGCAATTCATGATTATGAAGGATTTGGAGATATTTCTATCAATGAGTACACAGAATTAAAAACTATTTCTGAGATAGCAAATTTTGTTGAAGAGTATGATGAGTTAGGCGCAGCAGTGCTTGGCTATGTGGATGGTGATATAGATCAAGCACGCAAATTATTAGAAGAGTATTATCACGGGGAACATGATAGCGAGGAAGAATTTGCATATTATTGGATACATGAAGTAGATTGCAGGGAGATACCAGAATTTTTACAGTATTATATTGATTACAAGGCTATGGCGCGAGATTTTTTTATTAATGATTTCTTTTCGCTCGAGGTTAGCAATAAGGTCCATGTACTTGCGCGTATCTAAGGCAAAATGCCCGTTTTGTACGGGCATTTTTAATAAGCTAAAGGTCTTTACAGTGTCACAACTAAATTCTCGATACAAAGATCGAACCTTCAGTTTTTCGATCACCCGAATTGAAATAATTGCCGGCGAGAGTCTTCGCATCTCTCAATGTAAGCTCTGCGGTTCCAATATGCCTCGTCATCGTATCTGATTCTCGGTCATGCGGAGTGTTGTCATAATTATAAATCAGCACAGGCAGAGCTTTGGAACAAAGAATTGTTGCAGAAAAACTACTAGAGGTGGATTTATCAAAACTGATTGCAACCGAAATTTTCGACCAGCGCTGCTTGATGTGCAAAGTGATATCAACTTCCTTATTGTGGGTATTAGATTTTAATTTTCCCTTCCATCTTCCAGCTAAATTTGGCTCAGAAATTGCGAAGAACCACCTGAAAGGCGGCCATCGCCACAGCCAATTATCAAACACCCAATATAAGATCAGAAAAATAAAAAACGCGCTCGGGGCAGGTACAAAATTTTTTATTACTGAATTAATTTCAAAAGAATTCAGCCATCCAGAAGCTGTGGCAGTAATGATTGTAGCCACGCCACCCATGACCCATAGCGGCTTATTTCTTTTATCAACATCGATCTGGTACGAGTGCATGACCTATCTTCCATTAAGAAGTTGGTGAAATGCATACGCAGAATGTGGAGTTGCTACCAATCCCCTCGCGTATGTGGGGCGTACATCATCGAGCACTTCGTTCAATTCGGCATTCAACTTTTTTAACTCTGATACTTTTAGACCATCAGTTGAAAATAACAGCCGAGTTCCATTTGGAACAGAAATGCTTCTTTGCCTTATGAAATCTGTCTCCAATTTTTGAGAATAACTCAGAAATCTTTCCAAGAAATCAAATTGTCCTGCATATAATGCGGATGTCATTGAATCGTCGTCGAACGAATAAGCAAGTCCGCAAATGTCATAACTAGATATAACGATGGTGGCGCTGGCATCTTCTCTAAGGGTTTTGAGCAGACGGATGATGCGTTTTAAATTTCCGTTAGTTTTATTATCTTTAAATTCGAGCATCTCATTGTGCAAAAATGGAAAATTATCTACCCAGACGCTCTTCTCAACATCCAAAACTCGGATGCCCAGATACATTTTAAGTTCGGTTCTTTCGTAATCCCTATTTTTGATCCAGTTGCATGGAATAACATCAACATCACGCTGGAGTGAACCACCGGAAATTCCGATGCATTTTGCTTTTTCTCTTACGGTGGTTGTTGGAAAACTGTTTTTGAGAATGTCTCTACATTTAGTGCGAAGAGTGAAAATTGTTTGAGCAGCATTACCTGCGTAATTCGGCAGCGATGCGTAGGCCCCTTCAGTGCGACTAAAAAACTCGCCGGAGGCAACAATCAAATCAATATCGCTATTGAGTTTGATATGAGTGTTATTAGTAACAGAGCCTTGAAAATCAAAGGCTGCAAAAAGTCCCTCATTCTTAAGGTGGGTTTCAAGCTGATTTTTAACGCGCTCACCAGTGCTGATCACAATATTACTTTGCTGAGATGAGACGGGTTCCATTGATCCAATAAGATATTTTTCCGTGTCTGAGAGGCTGAGTTTGTCCATTGCGCTTGAAGAGGTCATGCTCTTAGCGGTGCTGTCATATCGGCGCTCATAAAGTCGATGTAGTCTTGTTCTTATGTCCATAATGAAAATCCTTCTCGCTTTGTAAAAAAATCTATTGAGATCCAATTTGCTATAACATACTATAACAAAATATAGCAAAAATCAGGATACAATACCGATGACCAAACATCAAGAATACAGTGCTAAGCTATTGGAAATTAGGTCAAAACAGAAACTTAGCCAAGAAGAGCTCGCTGTTCGATTAAATGTTTCCTTCGCTACAGTTAATCGGTGGGAGAATGGTAAGTCAGAACCCCAAAAGGTAACCAAAAAAACCATCGACGAGATGTTTGAATCTCTTCAAGAACCCTCATCATCTGTGGTTCCAGCCACATGGAAGAAACGCGGCGTTCCTGCTTCTGGCGCATCTGTTGTGACCACAAAACCGATGGAGCAAATGCTGTGGGATGCAGCTTGCTCAATTCGTGGTGAAAAAGATGCGGCTAAGTTTAAAGATTACTTGCTCCCGCTTTTATTCTTAAAGCGACTCTCTGATGTATTTGATGATGAAATCGATCGCCTCGCTGAAGAATACGATGATCGTGAAACGGCATTAGAAATTGCGGAAGAAGATCACGGTCTGCTTCGTTTTTATCTTCCACCTGAAGCTCGTTGGGCTGCGATCAGTGGCCGTGAAAATTACGAATGGACAGCCAAAGAAAAACCTCGTGATATTGGTGAGCATCTTACTAAAGCTGTTCGTGCTGTTGTAAAACAAAATCCACAACTTTCTGGTGTGATTGATGTTGTAGACTTTGCTGCCGAACGAAATGGGGAGCGCGATATCAATCCAGCTAAGTTAAGAGATGTTGTTGAAACATTTTCTGATCCTCGTTATCGCTTAGGTCTTGCTGATGTTCAGCCCGATTTCTTGGGTCGTGCTTACGAATATCTTTTAAGAAAATTTGCTGAAGGGTCAGGACAAAGTGCAGGAGAATTTTTCACGCCGACTGAAGTTGGATTTCTCATGGCGCATATTATGCGTCCTAAACCTGGAGAAGAATGTCATGACTACGCCTGTGGCTCAGCTGGGCTTCTTGTGAAGTTGCAACTTGTGGCTCGTGAGTTAGACCCAACCAGTAAAGTTCCACTTAAGCTGGCAGGACAAGAACTTCAGGCTGAGAGTTTTGCCGTCGCAAAGATGAATGGAATCATTCACGATATGAACATTGAGCTTCAGCGTGGTGACACAATGATTAATCCTAAATTCCGTGGCT
>DAHWEW010000254.1:0-3484 GCA_027326225.1 Legionellaceae bacterium | reverse complement strand
AAATATAAGTGCTCAGTTGTGCTACAATTTATCTAACAATAGATCAATTAGAGTCGATTATGCCTGATTTTTCATTAACTAATTGGTGCGAAGGGCTATTTGATAGTTTAACAGAGATTCAAAATCGTTTTCCACATGAAAACTGGACAACTGTTCCAATAAAGGTCGCTGTTGAGACGTCGGATAAAATTAAAGAAATAGAGAAGGTAGTAAAATCTAGACCTTGGGGCTGGATTCTAATATTACGCTCTCTTCAAAAAGAAACCACAGCTTTACAATCTAAACTCGGTGACGAGATTACACTTCAAGTCACTTTGCCTCCGACAATGATTTATGAAGAGAAGATGTATTTGCCAAAATGTGAATCGGCCTGTGAAGCATTATTTTGTGTTGCATATTATCAATCTCTATGTCAATTTTCTGATATTGATTCTGGACCTCCTATCGTTCTAGAGGGCAGCCCAGATTGGAATATTCATGGTGTTAATGATAGAAAGCTCATAATAGACAAATTTGCTCAGCGACTTAAAGAGAAGATAGCGTCTTACCTAAGTGTTAATGAGAATATTGCAGCATTAAGTGGTATTCATCCTGCCTTTCAATCACTTCAAACAGTAATAAAATCTGATGATCGGTTGAGTTTATTCTCCGATCTTGCCTTGGGTAAACAACCGTTGATTGTTCCCGCTTCGCCAGTTTTGCCAAGTAGCTTAGATCGAGATGAGCCTGATGTAGGTTCCACGTCTAATTCCCTTGTTTTAACAGATGTTCAATCTGGAGACGATTTGGAAGACATACCTGAGTGCCCTGAGGACGATGACGTTGGCTTGTCCCAAATTGGTGACGCTCAGGATATTGATAACTCTGTAAGACAAAATTTAACACTTGAAGAGAAGCTTGGGTTGAGATTTCAGTATCTATTTAGTCAATTTTTAGAGCAATCCTGTCATAGTGAAAACGTTAAGAATCCAATAGTATCATGTTATCAATCGATGAAGGAGAAAGCTCTAGATGTTTCTCGATGTTTAGAGATGATAAATGTGTGTCAGCAAATCATTCAATTTATTGAGGGTGGTTGTAGCAGTCAAGAAACCTATTTAGGAGGTGATATCGCTCAATATTTTGGTGAAACTGATCGAACGATCGTGTACGATTTTATTAGTTATCTTATAAATACCCAGGAAGTTAAACAGCTTGGTTCGATCCCAGCCGATGCTGAAGGCGCTCCTCCTCCAGCTTTGACAGCCATGCTAACTCTTTCAAAGCGTGTTCTTCAGGAGAATGTAAAACAATTGAACGACACTCCGGTTGCTCAATTCACAAAGGATGATTTTTCAACAAAAAATAATGCGGATATGCTGACATTAGTTGAGAAATCAAAACTTCTGGTCATGATTATTGACAGCATGAATACTGGTTTAGAAACGTATATTAAAGATCATCAAAATTGGTTTTATAGAGAGCTGAATAATATATTCAAATGGATTAGGGAATGTAAATTTAGTTGGTTGAAAAATTATTTTGTGCCTACCCGATGGAAGTTTGTATATGAAGCGGAAAAATTAAATGCCGAATTGAAAGAATTGCAAACGAAGTTTAACAAGGGAGATATTGGTAGTGAGTTCGAGCAAGTAGTGAACAGTGCCAAAACTAAAATACGCTCTATTAGTGACGAGCCACGCACTTTATTTTATACTAAAAATGAATCTATCAATGATACCAATTTGGAAAATGAATTACTCGATTTAATAGATAAACCGACAAAGGTGAATAAATAGGGGTGAGATTTCTAGGGTGTGTTATACATCTGTGTAGACGGATCCCTTTGATTCATAAACAGTGAATAACATTTTTATCTATTTTAAACTGAGTATGAAAAGGAGAAGATACTTTCTGTAGTATGGCTAATAATCGTTGACAATCTTCCTGATCAGCAAATTTTAGGCTGAATTTCTTTTTTTCAACAGGAACTATTTCAAATTGTTTAAGTTTCAAATTTTGAGCGTCAAAATTTAAGAAATACATCAAAGAGAAATCACTCATAGGACGATGTTGAGGGGTGATTTCTTCATAATCGTTAATTAGGTCACCACAACCATATAAAATAGGAATATTTTTATAAATCTCAATGCCAATAGGGTGGTGAGAAGAGTGCCCATGGATTAAATTTACTTTTACTTTATCGATTAGAGAGTGGGCAAACGTTTGATGTTGCGGAGGAATTTGCTCAACCCAGTTACTCCCCCAATGAATACTGACAACACAAAAATCATCGGGCTGTCTGTATTCATCGGTCTTTTTTTTTATTTGAACAATCGTTTCAATGTTTAAATTTTCAAGCAGCCAAACGCCTGGTTTAGACTCCGTGGCAGTCCAATCTTTTGGTATACCGCTGGACATTGTTCCCATGGAAAAAATCAATACCCGTTTTGATATTGCAGGTATTGAAAGAATGGCTGGAGCTTGGGCATTCTGAATGGTAACTCCAGCTCCAGCATGATAAATATTTGCTTTATTTAGGCTTCCGAGCGATTCTTCAAGTCCACTAATGCCCCAATCTAATATATGGTTATTTGCTAATGTACAGACATCAATTTTTGCGGCTGTTAGTGCATCGATATTATTGGGATGCATTCGATATTGAATTCCTTTATCTATGCATGGAGTATCACTTTTGGTTATGCTAGTTTCTAGATTGATGATTCTCACGTGAGGTTCTCTAAGATCTAATTCTTTTAATGCGTCACCCCATAAGTAATTTCCATGAGTATGACGGGGTATTTTTCCATGAATATTTTCAGCAAGCGAAACATAATCTCGTGCATCTTTAACATATGATTCGTAAATTTGAGGTTTAACTGGATGAGATAATATTTGATCAATTCCTCTACCAGTCATGACATCTCCACATAAGAAAATTTTCAATAGGCGTTGATGAGGCATTTTGTTATCTCTGTAAAGGTTGAAGTAAGAAAAAAGCGCTCGCCTATACACGCGCGTTGCAAGTAAAGCAATAAAAGCGCTAAAAATCAATGGTAATCAGGAAGTTAAAGGGATTATTTGTAACTTCTCAATAAGTCCGGGAATATTCGGTACTCCGACGTTCCGCGGCTTGTCCGCGGAATCCAGAGATCCAGGCCCAGAGCGAGATTACTGGATACCGCGGACAAGCCGCGGTAAGTAGGCTAAATATTTTTCCCGGGGTTATTGAGAAGTTACAAGTTTTTTATGCAACTCACTGATTTTTCTTTGTTATTATCTGGTTGGTTTGTGGCGGCTAGGGCTGGCGGCTTCGTGGCTAGTTTATTTTGGACAGAATTATCCTGATCCCATAATAAGCATTTAAAAATAAGCTTATTGTCTAATGATTGGATCTTAATTAGCCCAGCGTTTTCGAGTGCTTTGAGTATAGTGGACCCCAAAATTGAGACAGTAGTGTAAAATCCACACTATTGTAAATTGGGGTAGTTATGTCAAAAAAAAC
>DAHWEW010000253.1:0-3550 GCA_027326225.1 Legionellaceae bacterium | reverse complement strand
GAATAGTCCATTTCAATTTGAAGTGGCCATGGCGAATCTGGGGTTTGGAGTGATTGCTATTTTATCCGTATACGGTAGCTTTGGTTTTCGGTTAGCGACTGTGATTGGCAATACATGTTGGCTGTGGGGCGATGCTGTTGGGCATACTTATCAAATGATAACTCAACATAATTTCGCACCTGGAAATGCCGGTTCTTGGTTTTATATGGATGTATTTTTACCCCTTATATTGTTGATTTTGATCATAAAACTCAAGAGAGATACGCCTAACGGGTGACCATGCTTTCATCAAAAAATCAAGATGAGCGCTTTCTAATCAGCATATGAGATACTCTCTCAATGAGGACAGCTTTTTCTTTTTCCATCAGCAAGCTTTCTTTAAAAATTGAATCATCACATGACAAACATAAAAAATTGCCAAAGTCACATGGAATAATTTGCTACAATGTTTATAATTACTCCTCAATGTTGTATTAAATAAGGAGTTAACATGCTCATTCGGCTTATGAGAGGATTATTAAAGGAATTACCTGATGAAATTAGTGCCATCTATAAACAACTTTCTAAGGGACAACATCCGGGCGTATTTTTACTCACCTGCGCTGATTCACGAGTGATGCCAGAATTAATCACACAAAGTAAACCGGGTGATATGTTTACAGTTCGTAATGTTGGAAACATGATGCCAGAATATCGTACTGATTATGTGCAGTCAGAATCCAGATTGTCCCCGCCAAGTGAAATGGCTGCTTTAGAATTTGCTATAAAAGGTCTCGATGTAAAAAATATTATTGTTTGTGGTCATTCAGATTGTGGTGCTATGAAAACACGTATGCAGCCTCATCCAGAACTTTGTATCACCAATCATTGGGTGTTTTCTCAAACCTGCTCATTACCTGACGAAAAAGACCATGTAGAAGGTACTAAAGATGTTGTTGGAAGCCAGTTATTAGAACATGATGCAGCGGATTCTAAATTAACTCATATCACCAAATTGAATATTTTGAATCAGATTGAACACTTAAAAACATACCCTATTGTTCAAGAAAAATTACAAAAAGGAGACCTAATGCTGCATGCATGGTATTTTGATTTTGAACAAAAAAAGGTATTTATTTATGAGTCTGGTTGTAGGCGCTTTATGGATTTAAAAGGTGCCATTCATTATGCTGTGGACGAGCGGCGGTACAAAATTGTAAGAACCATCGCTAAAAACTACATTGAAAATTTAGAGCAGCCTCTTAATGCAGAAGAGTATGTTCAAAGAAAATCGCTCATTGATAAATTAAAGGATAATTTTTTAGATATTGAAGACAAGATTCGCAGCGAAGTTACCCAGGCATTTTGGCAAGAGTTTGAAGGCTTATTTACAGATTTCAATGATCCAAATCTTTCAAGTATGGTAAAAGAATCAAATACATTTCATTTCACGTCCTCAGAAGCAAAAGAATTACATAAAAAACTAGAGTCAAGCAAAGGATATTATCGATATTGTCATCCGGCAAGAAAGAGAGCCCATTCTGAAGGAGAAATGCCCGTCGTTCAGACAGTGAATGCAACTGAAGGCGCTCAAGCGAACGAAAATCTTCTAGACACTACACTTTTGAAGACAAGTTGATGCGTCATCACATATCTTTAATATGAAAGAAACAGTGCATCCTCAACATCTTCTATAGAAAAACATACCTTAAGTGAATAGAAGGTCTTTGTGAGATCAGAGGAGCGCTTATCTTTGCAAGTACGATGGGCTTATTTCAGAGCGATGAGTTTTATAAATATAAAACCCCCTATAAATATACGATATTTTACTTATAAGGGGTTCAAGATGATTTTTCAGATTTGTTTTAAATAAGATAAGCCAGTGAATCTGTCTTAGCTTTTTGGTTGTTCAGTGCCACCATGCTTAGCGCATTTTTTAGCAGACATCATCATCACGCCTTTACCTTTACAAGCATTTTTACCTTTGCAAGCATTGGTTGAAGTTTTACAAGCACCTTTGCCTTTACAAGAGTTGACGCCATAACAAGCGGCTTTTGTTGTTTTTGCATTAGCAATTGTAGATGTTACAGGCGCTGTGATGAAAGCAATAGCAGCGGCGGTAGCAACAGCACCAATTAGTTTATTTTTCATGAAAAACTCCTTTTTATTAAATAGTTATATGGGCACTGTTAATCCTAGCACAATTTATTTTTATTGCCAAAGAATTATCATAGAAACTTATCCTTTCCATGAGTCTTCACATTCGTAATGAAACCTGATGTGATCCAACCTTTTAGTAGGGATGCGGCACGCACTCCTGCATCTTGCTCACTCACCCACTGACATAATCCTGCACAAAGTTCGCCGAAAGTAAGTTGGTTCTGCATGGCATCAATGGCCCATGCTTCATCTGGCGTCAGAGAAGAAAAATGAGTCATGAATTGAGCGCGCCACACGACCCAATCGACCGCTGCTTCAGTTTGAATGGGCTCAACAGGTGTTTCATCGTCTGACATCATTTGCCAAATTTGGACCGCGTTCCAGTTCAGAGACAAACGACGTACGGAAGGATGCATTTGTAATTGCATGGTTTCCCAGGCTTCTGGTGGGATGTGTTGCATAGCTTCTATGGTGATAACTTCGCCATCTGCTGCGTCAAATACTGACGCCATTGTCCATTCAAATCGGGCAAGTTCAGCCAAATAGGGATAGTCATTGTATGGATCTTGCTGGCTAAGAAAAGTAGGTAATTGATCTCCAAACCATCGAATAGAGCGAAAAAGAGAAGGGTGTGCATCAATATAGGCAAAACTCAATTCTTCAAAGGGCTCTCCTCCGAGATAGCCTTCCAAAATAGGATAGTTAGCCATTAATGCTTCATGTAGACGTAAGCGATAAGCATTGCTATAGATGCTAAGACGTATATCTAAAGGTACTTTTTGAGTTCCGACCATATGGTGCACGATATCTTGACTCTGATGGAGCAAATGATCTTGAAATTGTTGTTCTAACTTGAATAGTTGCTTCACAGCGCTACCTCCGCCATATGACTATGGGCAATTTTTTTTGCGTGATTTAATTCTTTTAATAATTCTTGTAGAGGAGGAATATTATCATCACGTTCTATCATGGTTGAAATCATGCCATGATGATTTAATGTCTCAGCATATAATGCCCATACTTCATCAACGATATCATGGTCATGAGTATCGATAATATAATCGCCCATATTAGAATGACCTGCCAAATGGATTTGATAAATTCTCTCACTTGGAATGGCTTTGATATAGTCCATCGGGTCAAATTCATGATTGATGCTGCTGACATAGATGTTGTTTACGTCAAGCAACATCAAACAATCGGCCTGGCGGATGATTTCGCTCACAAAAGCCCATTCAGTCATTATGGACGCTTGATATGAAACATAACTGGAGACATTTTCAATCAGTAATTGCCTTCCTAAAAAATCTTGTACCTGTTTGATGCGATCAACAATATGCCTGATCGCTTCTTCTGTATAAGGAAGTGGAAGCAGATCATGAGTGTTTTTATGATTCACTCCCGTCCAACA
>DAHWEW010000252.1:0-3559 GCA_027326225.1 Legionellaceae bacterium | reverse complement strand
CTATAGATTACTTGCAATTAGCAGTGAGCTGTTTACTGATGAACCATTCGATCGTGTTCTACAAATTCTTGCGTGCGTACCTCAACATGTTGACGGAGTTATCCTTCCAAATTGTCAGTTCTTTGAAAAAAGCGATGAAGAGATAGTAAAAATTGTTTCAGCACTTCCTGCGCATATCAAGGCATTAGACTTGTCGAGCAATGAATTTAACTTTGATTGCTTCGATCTAAGAAGCGATAAAGATAGAGATAGAGTGGCGCTTAAAAATTTTGAGAAATTGCTCGACAAGCTACCTAAAAACATCGAATACATTATACTGGCTGACGGCGCCGGCATTCAGTTAACTCATTCGAGGTGGGCCTCTGACATTAGAATACGTTACCAAACAACCTTCATTGGATTGGGAGGAATGTCACCCGAAGGATTGTTGCATCATAAAAAATATAAAGACGTATTGAATCATTTTGCAGATGAAATAAAACAAAAACATCCCAACAATACTGTCCTTAATGCCGTGGTCGAAGCGTTCGTGAAGTCAGAGGAGGGTGAAATAATGTCCGCCCTTCAGCAAGACCATGATGACAAGGAAATTGCGCAACATATTGTCTCAAGAGCAGAAAAACATTTTGGCATTAATCATAAAGCAATTCGAATTGTAGCTGACATGCTGATGATTGCATTCTGTATTACAGGAATAGGGTTGCTGGCTATTGGCATAAAGAAAGCAACAACCAATCATTGCTTCTTTTATATTGGAAAACAAGAACATATAGAGGCAAAGGAATTGTTAGAAAGAGATATGACGACGGTTTTTAGTCCAACATAACTGAGAAACCGTCTTTTTAGAAAGTCGCGAAATATAGGTAGCAACTTTTATTCAATTAATTTTAGATGAGGTAAAAAATGGGTAGAGGATTTGAAATACCTGGATATAGTAGACACAATAGTTTTGTTGGTGCTGGCGAACGTAGAAATACTCACTACATTGTCCGCCATTCTAAAAGTTTTACCAATGCAGGAGATCCTACCACTGGTTTAAAGCCATTTTTTTGTACAACCTTAGATACTGATAGTTCTATGCAGCCTGATTTAAATGAAGAAGGAAGACGATTAGCAACTGCAAATGCTGCAAAATTTACAACTGAAATTGCAGCACTGGGATATACTCCGGACGACATTATTATTTATTCCTCTCCGTTTAAACGAGCCGCACAAACCGCTGAAATATTTGCCGCAACATTGGGCGTGAGCACGATGCAATTTGATCCTCGACTAGGGGAACGTAATTGCGGTGATCTGGATGGCCAACCATTTACTGTGCCTACTGTTGTAAATGAGGTGATTAAGCCTGACCAAAGTAATCCCTTTAACAAAGGGCATGGTGTAGAATCTCCGATGGAACTTGTGGCACGCACCACGGCCTTTATTCAAGAAACAGATGCAAGACATCAAGGAAAACTTATTGTCTCCTTTACACACTGGAGCACTTTTCAAGAATTGAGAAATGCTGCGATGGCTGAAGTTCCCGGAAAAGAACAACAAATTGGATATGCCGAATATACTAAACTTACCGTGTCTAGAGACGTGGCATACAAACCCCTCACTGTCATGATGCTTGGCTCGACTGCGGGATATGTAAATGATGCGACGGTTGAATCAACCGTATCTGTTCAATGCGCGCAGGCAAGTTTAACAAAAAGAAATGATGATCTCGATTTTAACGTTTACCCAGGAAAAGTAGTTTATACACGACAATATTGCCCTGCAGGTGGTGAATCAGTTGCTGTTATTTCATCTCATGCAGAGCCTGCATCCGTGAGACAAATCGCACAGTTTCTACGTGAAGAACAAAAACAGTCCTCATTATCAGTTGCAACTTATAATGGTGGTCAGGATGCAAAGCATCGCACACGTGGTTATACCGCGTTTATTCCAGAAACCTCTTTAGATGCACTAGCATCAGCCTGGCAAGCAAATGCAGAAATGATGCAAGAGGGTGATTTGTACGCAACATGTGGTTTCTATACGCGACCAGGTTTTAATGGCGTGTTTATTCAATCTGAATGTAACCCTGACAAACCACACCATAACTCACCAGAGCAAATATTAGCGTGGGAAGAGTTAGCAACACGCGTTGCTCAAAAAACTGCTCGTGATTTGGGGATTGAAATTAACCTTGAATACCATAACGTTAATTTTACTTACCTTTATTACAAGCCAATTACACTCTAACCAGTGAATGTTATGTCACGCCCTAGCTTTTTTTCTCATCATAAAGCAGTCGATCGTGTGCCAACAATAAATGACTTACCGGATGGATATACATTTGAAATATAGAATTTTATTTTATATTTAACATTGGGGATTAACATGTCTTATTCAATCAAAATTTATAATGCCAACAATGAATTGATTCAGGGGGTATTAGATATAAATACATCAGCTGCAACGTATTTTGCAGCATGTGCATATATGGCAATTGATCTGCTTAATGGAGGTAAAAGCTTCAATCTTCCTAATGATCTTTCTACTATTGCACCTCAAGGAGCGATTGTCTTGTTTCTTGGAGAGTTACACAAGCACCCACAGTTTTTGCCAGAAAATGTACTAACAAATGATGCAGACACAAATGCTATTCTGTACCGAGCTCTTTCACATCTTCTTGAGCGAAAAACGACAGAAGGGCATGCTGATTTTGTAAAGTTATTATCTAGATTTAAAGTACCTGGTATCAATAAAATTGAGATTGAAGTACCTGCTCCTACTCTATCTAGAGATCGAAACACAACATTTGGTAGACCTACTGCTGAACAACCTTATGGTCCATATAGTGCAGGTTATAGTTTTCCTCCAGATTCATTACTAAAAAACATGTAGCTTGGAGTTTTTTTAAATAGTTTAAACGTGTAGCCGACAAGGTACAATACTGATTTTTTCGACTGAAAGGGATTTCAGTATGATGTCGGAACGTCAGTTACTCAACCTGAATATATCACCAAAATAAATTGAAGAGCTCCATTGCTTCATTAGATCAATGAGATAGAATTATTTTCGCCAAAAAACCATTCACCCATTGGGTGAAACAAGGGAGCGAAAATGATCATGACACAGGGTGCGTTACCATTCCAGTATCAATCTGAAAAAAATGAGTCGGGACTAACAGGATTTGCTGGTTTACCGCTCTATGTGGAGCTTGCCAAGCGAAGTGGTTTTGTTCAGTACATTAACAAGACCGTGAAGACAAAAATGCGCGGATGGACCGATGCTGAAATGATTCTGTCATTAGTGTTATTAAATTTGGCTGGTGGTGATTGCATTAGTGATATTGAGCGTCTGGAACAAGATGCAGGACTCAGGACCTTGCTCATGCAGTTTACTACTCATGGTCTAACGCGCAAAGAACGACGAGCCTTTGAAAAACGATGGAGAAAAGAAAAGAGCCGTGGCTTACCTTCCAATGCTGCAATCCATCGCTATTTGCCCCAGTTTCACTCACCTGAAGAAGAAAAGAATCGCGTTGAAGGTGAGGCGTTTATTCCTAAAAATAATGCTAATCTGA
>DAHWEW010000251.1:0-3572 GCA_027326225.1 Legionellaceae bacterium | reverse complement strand
GCCATCTTGTATAAGTTTTAAAGCAAAATAAACGCAATCTTTGCAACTGCTCGCTTGTGAGACGAGCGAGCAGTTATCAGTGACTTCTGAAATGCTATCGTTTACACTGAATGCATTCTAAATACCTATCATCAAATTGATAATCATCTATTATGGGCGCATACCAATATCAAGCGCTGAAGAAGTCTGGCAACACCTGTAAAGGTGTGATTGAAGCTGATTCAGAAAGACATGCACGCCAACTCCTTCGCGAACAAGGTTTGATCCCTACCGAAGTTGCTGCTTTAAAAAAACAGCTTCTTTCTAAAAACAAAAACAAACTATCATCACAAGACTTAGCGCTATTTACCCGTCAATTAGCAACTTTGCTTGCCGCAGGCATCCCTGTTGAAGAAGCGTTACGTGGGGTCAGTGAACAAACTGAAAAAGATAAAATACGACAGCTTATCATCGGTGTGCGCTCAAAAGTGATGGAAGGCTATTCGCTTGCTCATGCCATGTCAGAATATCCTTTGGTTTTTCCAAGTCTCTATTGTGCAACGGTTGGTGCGGGTGAACAAACAGGACGATTAGACATTGTTCTTGAGAAATTAGCAGACTATACCGAAAACCAACAGCAAGTGCGGCAAAAAATCCAGCAAGCGTTGATTTATCCTGCATTGATGATTATTGTATCTACCATCATTATTGCTTTTCTATTGACTTTTGTCGTACCTAAAATCATTGATGTGTTTACCAGTAGTGGCCAGTCTTTGCCTGTCATGACGGGTGTTCTCATATCTATCAGCGCATTTATTAAATCTTATGGCATGTATACGGTGATTCTTATCATTCTCTTCATCGTCCTTTTTAAAAAGAGCCTTTCTTATCCGCGCGTTCGCTTTTGGTGGCATCGATTTTTACTCAAATTACCTATTGTGTCTTATTTGATACGTTCAATTAATGTGGCTCGTTATATTCATACTTTTGGGATCTTATTTGCTGCAGGGGTCAATGTATTGGAAACCATGCAAGTATCAGCCGGACTCTTAAATAATGAGATCATGCAAAAGGCATTTGATAATGCCGCCATTCGCGTCAAAGAAGGAACCGCGATAAGCCAATCCTTAAAAGATACCGGCTTTTTGGGAGCTATGGCCATTCACCTGATTGCCAGTGGCGAAAAAAGTGGCCAAATATCCCAGATGATGGAGCGAGCCGCTTCTCATCTTGATAATGAAGTCAGGCGCTTAATTGATACCGCATTAACCTTACTAGAACCAATGGTTATCTTATTCATGGGGGCCGTGGTTCTTTTCATTGTCTTAGCAACTTTATTACCCATATTTTCTATGGAACAACTGGTGACTTAACTCGGAGTAAATACAATATGAATAAACAAAATGGTTTTTCTTTAATTGAAATTATGGTTGTAGTGGTCATTCTTGGTATCTTAGCATCTATTGTGGTACCCAAAATCATCAGCAGACCTGATGAAGCACGGGTTGTAAAGGCTAAGCAAGATGTATTGTCGATTCAAAATGCCCTTGATCTATATAAACTGGATAACGGTGTTTACCCAACGACTGATCAAGGGTTACTGGCCCTGGTTGAAAAACCAACCAGTAATCCGATTCCTCGTGATTGGAAACCTTATCTGAAATCAGTCCCTAAAGATCCCTGGGGACGTGATTACCTGTATTTAAATCCTGGCCAACATGGCGATGTAGATGTCTTCACCTATGGAGCAGATGGTCAACCCGGAGGTACTGGAATCAACGCCGAAATCGGTAACTGGGATGCAAAATAATAGTCCAATCAAGCCATTGACCATACGACCTCTTCAAGGTCGTCATGGTCTAGAACTGAAAAAGTCCAGTGGATTTACCTTAATTGAAATTTTAGTCGTGGTTTTTATTGTAGGAATCACCTTAGGCTTTGCATTGCTGGCCTTTGGTGATTTTGGGAGTAAACGACGGATCTTCTTGTCTGCAGAGCAATTTGTCAATTATGTCAAATTTGTACAACAACGAGCCATCTTAGGAACCAGTACCTTGGGGATAACTGTGCATCAAAATAGTTATCAAACCCTGTATTTTCAACCACCTAAAACATGGCAAACTTTGTCACAAAACACTTTTTCTTTTCCAAGTAATGCCATTGTTATGCTTGAAACTAATAAGAAGAGCTCAGAATCTCCACAAATTATTATCAATTCAACCGGTGATATGACTCCTTTTACCCTTACATTTGGTTCTACGAATGAAGAAAATATTGCAGAAGTCATCGGTAAGGACAATGGCAACGTTTTTTTAAAAGTACCCAAACAACATGAATAAAAAAACCGGTTTTACATTAATGGAAGTCTTACTGGCTTTAGCGGTGATTGCAATTGCGCTTACCGCTTTGCTAAAAGCGACAGCACAAGCCGTATCACATACAGATAGAGTGAAGGAAAAATCCATAAGCCATTGGGTTGCCATGCAAGCTGTTGCCGCCATTCAACTTGGGGTTATTGCCATAGAGCCTAATCAAGAACTCTCAGAGGTCACAAAAATGCTCAATCAAAATTGGTATTGGCGAGCAAAACTCACCCAAACAAAGATGGCGTCCATCCAACAAATAGAAGTCACTGTCAGTGATAAACAAACAGGACCTTTTACTGATTCACTCTTTGCTTTTAGGATTACCAATAGATGAACAGGGATTCTAAAATGAAGGTTCATGGAACAGGTTATACACTGATTGAAATCATGGTAGCTCTTATGGTGTTTGCCATTCTTGCAACGATCACTGCCTCTGCTATGTATAATGCCTTTGATACTCGCGCTAGAATCAATGTTAAAGCAGATCAAATCAATAAAATTCAACTGGCTTTGGCTATGATAGAAAAAGATACAGTACAAGCGATTGACAGATCCGTCGTTGGTAATGAAATGCATCAATTTCCACCCTTTGTGGGACAGGCCAATTATGTTGAATTTACACGTACAGGTTTTGCAAATCCTAATGGCATAGAACATCGTAGTACCTTAAAACGCGTCGCTTATTTATGTTCTGGTGATCAATTGGTTCGCAGAACATGGGAAGTACTTGATTCTCCAGAGCGTCACAACCATCAAGATAAAATACTCTTAGATAAACTTGAAAAATGCTCTTTTGCTTATTTAGCCACCAATCACCAAATATTTACCGAATGGAGAGCCTATGCGTTACAACAAAATCAAAAAAATGAAAACATGCCAACCGCGATACAATTGACCCTGACCCTACGTGACTTAGGAAATATGAGTTTACTCTTTATCATACCCGAGGCGCTTTATGCTTTCTAAACACCGTGCCAGCGCGCTTTTATCTGCTCTATTCATTATGACTTTGGTTGCCATTGCAGCAACTGCTATGAGTTTTCGTTTACAAATTGACATTTATCGTGCTCGCTTAGCTATCACGAGTGATCAACTTTATTTGGCAGGACAAGCAGTGACCTTTTGGGCCATGGAATCGCTTGGAAGAGCCCATCGTAATTATACAGTGAGCCATGGAGATGGACTAGTTGATAGTTTACCACCAACATTTCAAACACTTTATCCAAA
>DAHWEW010000250.1:0-3606 GCA_027326225.1 Legionellaceae bacterium | reverse complement strand
GACCTGCCTATCAATTAATTCACGAAGTCTTTCGCGCTCGAGTTGTAAGACAGCACTCATGAGATTTTGCAATCCCGTATACGTAGGCCGCAACATGCGCTCTTTCTGAAGCCAGGCAATAATTTCTGTCAGAAGGAACGATTGATTGGCATTTTGCCTGACCAATTTAAGTAAATGCTCGGTTAAGCGTGCTTCATGTTGCTTTGACCAAGGTTGGTAGCGAAACAGTACCAGTATACGTTCGCGTTGATGGTAGTATTCCCATTTTTTGAGGGGTATGGGTTTCCAGTTTTTATGGAGAAAATAATGATGCAATATAAACGCAATGTCTTCTTCAGGCACCTCAGACCAACTGAATTTGAAGAACCATTGTTTAGCTTTAAAATAACCTACTTGCAATGCAAAATAAACTTTAGCCGACAGGGTGTCTTGTATTTCCATCTCTTGCCATTCAGCTTCTGTCAGCGTCAGATACTCTGCACGCTGATGAACGTCAAAATCAGGCAATCCATATAAAGCGAATTGCTCTTCTTCGCTCAATAACGTAAGACGCTTATTGGTGGCGCGTTCAGTCAATTTTTGTATCCTCAATAACGGTAAGCACGGATTGCAAAATCTTTACTTTATTGTTGACGGCTCTCAATTCAGCCTGCTCTTTTTCCTCAGAGCATTGCTCCGTTGGTGTGAAGGAAGACAGCCGTACTCGCCTCTTGCATGCGTGACATCATTTGGCAATAGGGAGAAATGCCATAACTAATACGTGCCACACCCAAATCAGCAAGTTGTTCATGTGTTGGCATTTGTGTCTGTATCATAATGTTAACAGGGAGCGGTGAATGCTTACACAGTAACTCAATCAGTTTGTCATCTCTCAGTCCCGGCACAAAAAATCCACTTGCACCTGCATCCGCGTAGGCAAATGCACGCTCCAAAGCTTCATCAACGTGTTTAGCCTGGTGATCTTTTTGATCTAATTTCAGAAAAATATCGGTTCTCGCATTAATAAACAGAGGAAACGACTGGCTTAAAGCACTTTGACAAACGGCATGAATGCGAGTACATTGTTCAGGAATAGAATACAGCCCGTTCCCATTGATGATTTGATCTTCAAAATTAATACCCGCAACTCCACTCTTGATAACCCGAAGGATATTTTCATGCAGATCATGAGGAGATCGAGCATAACCTCCTTCAAAATCCAACGTAACAGGTAAGATGATATTATCGACAATATTGGCGATATTTTCCAACACTCGTGCGAAAGGTATTTTTTCACCATCCTCATACCCGTTCGCCGCAGCTACAGCGAAGCTGCTGGTTGCAATGGCTTTTGCGCCTGCCGCTTGTATTGTTTTAGCGGTACCTGCATCCCATACATTATACAGAATCAAAGGCTCGCCCTTAACATGGAGAGCATAAAACCGTTTGGCATTGTCAATATAATCCTTTTTCATTTTATTTTTCTCCTTTATTTCCCATCTGTTTTTCATGTTGAATTAACCACTGTTTTCGATTAATTCCGCCGCCATAACCACCTAATTCACCGTTATTATTAATGACGCGATGACAGGGGATAATCAGTGCCAATTGATTTGCTCCATTTGCCTGAGCCACTGCACGCACCGCTGAGGGTCTGCCTATTGCATGAGCAATATCCGAATAAGAGTAAGTTTCACCCGATGGAATTTTTTGTAATGCTCGCCAGACTTGCTGCTGAAATGGCGAGCCAATCAGATGCAAGGGCGTCTTAAATTGCTGCAATTTGCCTTGAAAATAATCATCCAACTCAGACTCAATCAAATCGATTGGCGCGCAGCGGGCAGGAAAAATGGCTGATTGGGTTTTTCGGCGTAACCGTTCAATTTCACGTTCCAAGCCTCGCCTGTCAACAAACTCCAAGAGATAAAGCTCATTATCATCTGCAATGGCAATCATAGAGCCAAGGCGAGTATCTAACCATGTGGCTTTTAACAGGGTTTTTCCCTCTGTTTTGCTCGGTGCTGCGCCCATAATGCGGGAAAAGGCATCCCGAAATCCACTATCGGACTCATAGCCACTGGATAGCTGGGTTTCGATAACGGTTCGACCTCCTCGAATTTGCTTCATTGCCAAACCCATCCGTCGTGCACGGGCATATTGAACAAATGTCATGCCAAATCGTTTTTTGAACTGTCGGCGTGCAGTCGATACATCAACTCCCAACGCCTTAAAATCCTGATCTTTCCAGCGCTTTTCAGGATGAGCCTCAACAGCATCAACCAATTGGGTGACAAGGCTTGATACCTTGTTAGGATGAGAAAGGGGGCGGCATCGTTGGCATGGCCTAAAAGAGGCCAGTAAAGCCTGCTCAGCGGTTTCATAAAACTCACAGTTCTCAAATTTAGGTTTTCTCGCTGGACAGGTTGGGCGACAAAAGACGCCCGTTGTTTTGACACCAACATAAAAAACGCCTTCATACTCTGATTTTTTATCAAGCAGTGCCTGATAGTATTGTTGTTTTTCCTCTGTTGTCATCTTTGTTTTTCCCGCTAAAAAAGAATAAATATCGTGTGTGGAGATAACATAATGCTATTTCAGATAAATTGCCGCCGAAATTCAGGCATTGATTTTTTCAATTGAGTTTAGCGTATCTCACCATTTTGCGGCGAACTCTTCGATGACATGAATATCGGTAAAATTTAAATAAATGCTGGTTGTTGCCAGTCGATCGTGCCCTAATATTTTTTGCACCGCTGCCAATGAAATGCCTTTTTGTAAAGCAAGTGTCGCAAAGGTGTGCCGTAGAATATGAGGCGTTACCTCTTGGACTATTTGAGCACGATTGGCAATTTGCTTAACAATTTTTTGTGCTTGCCTCGTTCCTACAGGAAATTCATTATGAATGGCAAAATAATGCTCGAAAAGAGTTTGAACACGTTTGGACATGGGAACCACTCGTTTTTTGGATTTTTTGCCGTGAGGTCCTCCTTTTCCTGTAATGCGTAATGATTTTTGCTGCCAAAGAATATGTTGTGGCGTTAAACTGCACAACTCAGAGACTCGCAGTCCTGTATCGAGCAATGTCCAAATAATCAACTTTTCTAAAAGAGTTTCACATACCTGACAAAGCTTATCAGCTTCTTCGGCTCTGAGTGGTTCACGTACAAATTGGTAAGCCATGATTATCTCTTTGGTTTAGTATTCGCAGTTAAGCATAAAAAGCGAATTTAATTCGCTTTTCGTGAAAACATCATTTAATCGGTTAATTGCTGAAAAGGCAAGCTCTGATTGAGGTGTGCACTATTGCTTGTTTGGAGAAGACTCGCTCGGTTTGCGCAAAGAGTTCGCCTTATTAGGCGGAAGGCGAACTTTTAGAGCTCAAGAAATTACTTGCTTTTTTGTATATAGTTTTATATTATCTTTTTTTACTAAAAAGAGGTGGACTTATGTGGACTCGAACGTATAGCAAGCATTATGAAGGCTTGAATAAAGAAGTAATATGGCAGATATGGACAGATGTCAATCATTGGTCAGAATGGCACGGTGATTTAGACTATTGTAAAATGGAGAGCGATTTTGAGGTAGGAAACTATTTTATGTTAAAACCCAAAGGTATTAAAGCCGTTA
>DAHWEW010000024.1:0-13006 GCA_027326225.1 Legionellaceae bacterium | reverse complement strand
CTTCCAGTGATTAAATAAGCCTGACATTCATCCATGTGAGTAGGCCATTGGTCATGTTCAACATCATACGTGGCAAAGGTTAAGGAGGGAGCAACTGTTTTCAGCAAATCGGAAAACATTTGCGGGTATTGGCCATGCTCTTCTACGAATTGTTTTCTCACATGCCCACATTCTAATATGCCAATGTCCATCATGTTGTTATGTCCCATACAGCGCTGATTTCAGGATGTTTTGGTATTCTACTTCAGTGAATAGGATGGGATTACCGAAGGATGCAGCATCTTCAGTGGCCATTTTTCCAATCCGATTGATATGCTCTTCACCAATACCAATTTCTTGTAAAGTGTTTTCGATACCAAGCGTCTCACGTAAGTGGATGATCCAATCCAGAAAGCCTTCAAAGCCATTCTCTATTTGTAAATAGTTGGCAAGACGCGAAATTTTTTGTTCAATAGCCACTTGATTTGCTCGTAAGACATAGGGCATCAAGATGGCATTTAAATGACCATGATGAGCATTGTAGATAGCACCTAACGGGTGGGCAAGGGCATGCATGGCTCCTAATCCTCTCTGGAAAGCAGTCGCACCCATGCTCGAAGCCACAAGCATTTGGGTGCGAGCTTCTAAATCATGACCTTGGTGCACAGCACGAGGTAGGTATTCTTTAATGAGTCTTATGCCTTCAAGAGCAATGCCTTCTGCTAGAGGATGATAGGCATTTGTGCAATAGCTTTCAAGATTATGAGACAAAGCATCCATGCCTGTTCTTGCGGTCAAGGATGGAGGTAACTGTTCTGTCAATTCTGGATCTAAGATGACCGCTTGAGGCATCATTTTAGGATGAAAAATGATTTTCTTGATTTGCAGCGTTTTATCAGTGATCACTGCCGCGCGTCCCACTTCAGATCCCGTTCCTGCTGTGGTAGGAATGGCTACTACCGGAACCATGCCTGAAACATTGACTCGCTTCCAGTTGTCTCCGATGTCTTCAAAATCCCAAATTGGGCGATTTTGTCCTACCATCAAAGCAATGGCTTTACCAGCATCTAATGCTGAACCACCACCGAAAGCAATCACACCATCATGACTCCCTCGGTCAAAAGCACTGATTCCATCTGTGATTTGTTCGCCTGTGGGGTTTGACGAAATGTGATCAAATAAGGCGATGGCAAGGTTCGCGTCTCGGCAAAGTTGTAAGGTATTTGTTATCATGGGTAACAGGGATAGTTGGGGATCGGTCACTAGCAAAGGCGCTTTCATCCCTAAACCACGAATGATTTCAACCAATTCAGAAATCCGGCCTTTTCCTACTCGAATCGAAGTCGGATAATTCCAGTTTGCAGTCAGTAACGATGTATTCATGAGCCTCATTTTCCTTACAATTTGATATGAAACGATTTAGGTCTGGTTAGAGATTCATAGCCGATGGTTGATAATGAGCAACCGCGGCCAGATTTTTTAACGCCAGTCCAAGCAAGGGCAGGATCAAGATAATCACAGCGGTTGATAAAAAAAGTGCCGGTATTCAGTTGTTCGCCTATCTTGATGCCTTGATCTATATTTTGAGTAAATACAGAAGCTGTTAATCCAAACTCACTATCATTCATCCATTCAATGGCTTCCTCATCACTCCTGACACTCATAATTCCTACAACAGGACCAAAGGTTTCTTCGGTCATGATACGCATTTGGTGATTCACCTGGGTTAAAATTTGTGGGGCCATATAAGCACTTCCTAGGGTTTGTAGTTGAAAGTGTTGGGGGTCGATGTGTGCGATAGCACCCATCTCAATAGCTTGTTGAATTTGTTCTTCTACAAAATCGACAGAAGTATTTCGCACCAAAGGGCCTAATGTGGTTTCAAAAGAATCAGGACGACCCACTTGATACGCTTTAACCAAAGCAATGGCTTGACTGAGATAGTCTTTAAAAATAGCCTCATGGACATAAATTCTTTCTATGCCACAACAGGATTGGCCAGAATTAAAAAATGCACCATCAATGGTTGTTTCTACAGCTTCTTTCAGGGACGCATCATGGCGGACATAGGCTGGATCTTTACCACCTAACTCAAGTCCAACACTTAAAAATCGCCCTGAAGTGATTTTTTCTACCATTTCTCCTCCCAAAACGGAGCCGGTAAAGGCCACATGTTGAATGGGTGCAGAGCGAAGAATGTTTTCGGTATCTTGATGGGTCAAATGTAAATACTGAAAAACACCTGCAGGTAGATTTGCATGCTGAAAGGCTTCGGCAAAACGCTCGGCAACCAATGGTGTTTGCAGAGAATGTTTGAGGATGACCACATTGCCTGCCATGATAGATGGGATAATAGCATTGATTGCAGTGAGATAGGGATAATTCCATGGGGCAATGACAAAGGAGATGCCTAGGGGCTCTCGTTTGATGTAACGCAAAAATCCTGGTTTTTCCGGTAGTTGAATGGGAGAGAGTGCTTGATTTGCCACGGAAATCATGTAACGAGCACGTTCTTCACAACCTAAGATTTCGTTTTGAGCATAGCGAATGGGTCGCCCCATCTGCCAGCTTAATTCATGTGCCAAGACCTCTTTATGTTGCACCAAAGCATCTATGGCTTTCGTACAAAAGGCTTGTCTTTCTGCAATTGAGGTCTTTTGCCATTGTGATTTAGCTTTTTCTGCGTTCAGAAAAGCAGCTTGTATATCAGCTTCACTTGCCAATGGCCGTTCAACATACAAAGAATCATCAATAGGAGAAATGGTTTGAAAGGTTTTGGTCATAAAAGAGTCCTAAATAATCTCAAAGTATCGGTCTAGTTCCCAATCAGTGATATGGCGTCGAAATTCACGTTCTTCCCATTCACGGGTCGCCACAAAATGGCTTACAAATTCATGGCCAAACAATAATTGGGCAGCCTCTGAATGCTTTAATTGTTGTGCTGCGTCCCATAGGGTTCTCGGTAGAGCGAGCTCTTTGTTGTGGGTTTGGGTGTATGAATTTCCTTTCACTTCTGGTTCTGGCAAGATGTGATGTTCTATGCCATATAACCCCGATCCGATAGCCCCTGCCAAGGCCAAATAGGGATTAGCATCAGCTGAACCAAGGCGGTACTCAATGCGTTGAGATTTATCATCCCCAGGGATCACTCTGATTGCGGTGGTACGATTTTCAATGCCCCAGGTTGCATCTGTGGGTGCCCAGTACCCTGGAATAAGACGCGTATAACTATTGACCGTAGGTGAAAACATCGCAAGTAATTCGGGCATGAGTTTTTGTTGTCCCCCTAAGAAATAGGATTGAATGTCACTCATGTGATGAGGTTTTGATGGGTCGTAAAAAGCTGAGCAGTTCTGGTCTTTGTGACGCAAGGAGACGTGAATATGACCACTTTGACCAGGATAATCTTTTGACCATTTCGCCATGAATGTTGCCATCAACTGGTTACGTTGCGCTAGAATTTTCATAAAGGTTTTAAATAGAGCTGCTTTGTCAGCAGCATTCTTTGCGTTATCTACAGCGATGGCTGCCTCAATCACCCCAGGCCCCGTTTCTGTATGTAACCCTTCAATAGGAAAATCCATGACTTCTCCCATATGGAGGATCTGGTGATATAATTCAGCATGGACTGAATTTCTAATGATGGAATATCCGAAAAAATCAGGGGTCATGGGTTTTAAATTGCGAAATCCTTTGGCGCGCACGGTATCTGGTGTTTCATCAAACATAAAAAATTCGTATTCAAGGGCTGCAAACACTTCAAATCCCATCATTTCAGCTTTTTGCAACACCCGATTTAATACGCCTCGAGGACATATTTGGGCTGCTTCATCAGCAAATTCAGCTAGAAATAATAACTGATTGTCTTCAAAGACCAATTCACGGCAACTGTCGGGTAAAATGGTGACATGTGCATCTGGATAGCCTGTGTGCCAGCCAGTATAGCTGGTATTGTCATAAAGTTTGTCTTTGGAATCCCAACCCAGAATGACGTCACAAAAAGCGAATCCTTTTTCCAGTGATGAAAGAAACTTTTGGCGACTCATATATTTACCAAGCATGATTCCATCCATGTCAAAAATGCCCACTTTGACATGAGTTAAGTTCCGCTCTTCAATAATGCGTGCTGCGTCTGAAACTGTTTTCACCTCTCTAGGATTGATCATCAGTAAAGTCCTTTTTTACCAAAACGTGTGATGCATAACCATATCATATTTCTTGATTTGTGTTATCCATCTTAAGGTTTCGTTCATAAAAAACATGTATAATAATGATCAATAAATAGCTTTGTTGCGATTAAATTACTCAAGTTAGGCGTGGATGGACAAGATGAAAGAGCCGATTCAATTATCTCCACAGAGCGAGATTTTTATAGCAGTTTGCAAATACTATGGACACTCATATGTCACGCTTGGGGTAAAAACAGGAGATAAAACGGAAGTGTTGGCCGCTGTTGGCAAGCTTGGTAAACAAGACAGCGCCACCCTGTGCGGGTTGATTTGCAATGGAGTGGATGCCATCGTTCAAAATGAGTCTTTTATGTTTGGACCACATACCCAAAGAACAGTGGCATATAAAGCATACATGCTCAGTTACCAACAGTATCTTGAATTCCTGCATTATTTAAAATTACTTTCTCTTTCACAGAAATCATTGAGCGACTCGAGTACTCATTCCTTAAAAGCGTATTGTCCAACCCCAGAAAGAAAAGAGCTACTGACCTGGCAGTCACTCGATACTTATGACTCAAAAGAACCTACTGGAACTTATGTTGATTTATATGAGTATTCTAAGTTGAGTCTGTCTAATACTTGTCGACACAGTGCTATTCGCATGGTGCAACAAGCGTCGAAATGTGCCGAGCTGAGTTCTTCGATATCTTCTTTTTTCTTTACAGATTTGCCATCAAATGCTGATTTTTTAAAGGGTCAGGTGGCAAAATCGACCCCTTATTTTTACATTTTACCCTTGCCTCCCTCATCTTTTAGAGACATGCCATGGCAAAAACAAAGCATTCTCGAAACACTGTATCAACGTTTGGATGACATGTGTTTAAGCGAACAAATGAATCCCGTCACTTTCCAAAAATTTAGCAAGCTCAAAGCACTCTATCTGCAGTTGACTTCCAAGGAGAAAGCTTCTGTATTTGACGTGTTGGAAGGAATAGAAACTTGGGAAAAAGAAAACAAAGCACTCATTTCAACTCATCGTAAAGATCATTGGATCTCATTTCAGACAGCTACGGAAAAGATGTTCGCTTACTTTCATCAAGAATTTAAGCACTTGAGAGACGATCTACAACACAACAATGCACTCTAAATCTATTTCCTTATGGTCGGGTTTGTGTTTTGATCACAGATTATTTCTATTCATCAACTTAAGCCATGCAAGATTTTTTACATAAAAAAATAGTCTTAGGAATTTGTGGAGGGATTGCCGCCTATAAATCAGCCTATCTGGTACGAGAGCTTGTGCGACTAGGCGCTGAAGTGCGAGTGGTCATGACTGAGGCGGCTCATCAATTCATGACTCCCATGACCATGCAGGCTTTAAGTGGGCATGAGGTGCGTACAGATGTGTTTGATTCCCAAGCTGAACGGGCGATGGGGCATATTGAATTAGCTCGTTGGGCTGATTATCTCATCTTAGCACCCCTGACGGCCCATACTTTGGCGAAATGTGCCAATGGATTGGCAGATGATTTGCTCTCTACTTTGTATTTGGTTGCAGAAACGCCAGTTTTTGTGTGTCCTGCAATGAATCAGAGTATGTGGAAGCATCCAGCAACCGTAAAGAATTGCAAAATACTCAAAGAGCGATCAGTTATCTTTATCGGACCAGAAGAAGGCTCACAAGCTTGTGGTGAATTCGGGTTTGGCCGAATGAGTGAACCTGAACAAATCATTGATGCGTTGCGTCTTCATGAGGTTCATCAACTGTTGAAGGGTAAACGCGTTTTGCTAACGGCAGGACCTACCAGAGAAGCCATTGATCCAGTCCGTTATATCAGTAATCGTAGTTCAGGTAAAATGGGTTATGCGCTAGCAAATGCGCTATCTATGGCTGGGGCAACAGTTGAGTTAGTCACAGGACCCACTTCTATTCGTCCACCGGTTGGTATGAGCGTGCATCAGGTGGAATCAGCCATGGAAATGTACTCTGTGGTGATGAATCAGTTGAAACCTGGGACAATTTTTATAGGGTGTGCTGCTGTTGCAGATTTTAGCATAGAGTCTCCAGTGGATCAGAAAATGAAAAAAAAGGATTCCCAAAATTTAGCGATCACACTCACTCCAACGCCTGACATTTTGGCATCGGTTGTGAAGAGTGGAAAAGCTTCATTTGTGGTGGGTTTTGCTGCAGAAACAAACGATGTATTACATCATGCCAAAGAAAAACAACACGCTAAAAAGGCAGATATGATAGTTGCAAATCAAGTAGGCAAGGGACGAGGTTTTGATAGCGATATGAATCAAGTGACGGTGCTTACTAAAAATGGCCAAATCGAACTGGCGATGAATCATAAAACCAGAATAGCCGGACAAATTGTTGCAATCTTAGCCAGAAGTCTGCAGAATGACGATATTTGTGTGAACAGTTAGAGAGCAATAATGGAAAAAGAGATTCAAGTAAAAATTCTAGATCCTCGTATAGGTCATACCATCCCATTACCTACCTATGCCACACCTGGATCGGCAGGAATGGATTTACGGGTGTGTATTGATGAGCCTCTTCAAATCAAAGGGCAAGAGACCGTATTGTTACCTACAGGGGTCGCTATTTATATTGCTTCACAAGACATCGCTGCGGTGATTTTACCACGCTCCGGGCTTGGGCATAAACACGGTATTGTTTTGGGTAACTTGGTTGGTTTGATTGATTCTGATTATCAAGGAGAATTAAAAATATCTTGCTGGAATCGGAATGAAGAGCATTTTACTGTAAATCCGGGGGATAGGATTGCTCAGTTGGTTTTCTTGCCGATTGTAAAAGCCACCTTTACTGTTGTTGATGATTTTACCAAAACCAGTCGTGGACAAGGTGGTTTTGGTAGTTCAGGGAGGTAATTCATGAGGCATTTGTTGCAACAAAGGCTTATTGACCGTAGTGTTTTTAGAGCGTATGACATTCGGGGTGTGATTGGTAGCCAGCTGGATGAAAATGCCTTTTATAGTATTGGGAAAGCCATCAGTTGTCGTTTGAAAGCACTGAATCGATCCTCTATTTTCTTAGCTAGAGATGGTCGATTAACCAGTGAAAGCTTGGCAAATGCATTACAGCAAGGATTGTTAGACAGTGGTATTGATGTCATCAATTTAGGCGCCGTGGCCACGCCTGTGATGTATTTTGCAACGCATGTTCATGAGATAGATAGTGGTTTAATGGTGACTGGAAGCCACAATCCTTCTGATTATAATGGCATTAAAATCATCTTAGCTGGTACTACGTTGGTGCATTCTGAAATAGATGAATTGTATGATTTGGTGACAGAAAAGGCCTCGGTGGATGGCCATGGTCATGATGAAACCCTTGATTTGATGAATGAATATATTCAGCGAATTGTGACTGATATCAAACTCTCGCGCCCTTTAAAGGTTGTGGTTGATTGTGGTAACGGCATTGCAGGGAGTTATATTCCTAGGGTGATTCAGCAGTTGGGTTGTGAGGTTGTCTCATTATATTGTGAAGTGGATGGTCGTTTTCCTAATCATCATCCAGATCCAACCGTGGAAGCCAATCTTGTTGATTTAAAAGAAATGGTCAAGGCCACACGTGCGGATCTTGGTTTGGCGTTTGATGGAGATGCAGACAGATTAGGGGTCGTTACGAATCAGGGTGAAGTGATTTGGCCTGATCGATTAATGATGCTTTATGCGGCTGATGTCTTATCGCGCAATAGTGGATCCACAATTGTTTATGATGTCAAATGTTCGACCCACCTAGCTTCAGAAATTAGGCGATTAGGTGGTGTTGCTAAAATGTGTCCGACAGGACATTCCATCATTAAAAAAGTGATGAAAGAGGAAAATGCCGCGCTTGCTGGTGAAATGAGTGGTCATTTATTTTTTAAAGACAGATGGTATGGTTTTGATGATGCACTCTATAGTGCCTGTCGTTTACTAGAAATCGTCAGTCGATCCCCACTGTCGTTCAGCGAGCAATGCTCACTGATCCCAAATAGCATCAATACGCCCGAAATCAAGATCCCCATCTCAGATGAACTTAAATTTTCTTTTATGAAACGTTTTAGTACTGAGGCTCAGTTTCCAAATTCACAGTTAGTCCTCATTGATGGCCTGCGCGTTGAATTTGCTCATGGTTGGGGCCTATTACGCGCCTCCAATACAACACCTTGTCTTGTTGCTCGATTTGAAGCACAAGATGAAGCCAGTTTAAGTGAGATTCAAGCGTCATTTAAGATGCAATTGCAGGCACTAAATGCTGATTTAGAGATCCCCTTTTGAAGGGGATTTTTTTATAGTGGCTTCTTTTTCATACCAAATCCTTATTGGGTTCTGACATTCCACTGATCCCATGCAGAATTCCAATCGATTGTGCTCAAATCCGAACGAAGTGCCCCCTATATTAAAGTGTATTATTTATCCTTTTCTTCTACCGGATGCTTGAACAATATGTCTTTGATTGATAATAATGATAATAGGACATCTTCCTAACAAGGTTGCGATAGCTCGATATGTCTATCACTAAAAAGTTATTTCTGATCATGACTATCATGGCGGTTTTAATTACAACTGAATTAGTTGCCTTGAATTATACCATGGATATCCTTTCTGCGGTCCGCGCTTACGTAGGGGGCGAGGGCTTGTGGTCTAAAGCACAAAAGAATGGTGCTTATTATTTAGTCAAATATGCTTATACTTTCAATGAAAAAGACTATCAAAATTTTCTCAATTTTATGAAAGTGCCTTTGAGCGATCATCAAGCTCGCTTAGCCTTAAACAAAAATCCAATTGATTATAGCGCTGCTCGCGAAGGGTTTATAGGTGGCAACATTTATCCAGATGATGTGGATGGAATCATTTGGTTATTCCATAGATTTAACCGTGTGTATTATATCAATAAAGCGATTAACGTTTGGGCGAAAGGGGACCTTTTGTTGAGTGAATTTATTCAACAAGGCGATAGATTACATCAATCCATATCAACTCATCATGCCACATCAATGGATGTTACAAAACAATTAGCGAATATTGATAAACTAAATGATGAATTAACGGTAGTTGAGAATGAGTTCTCATACACGCTAGGTCTAGCCTCAAGATGGCTAGAGGATAAAATTTTTAAGCTACTGATTAGTATAGCAATAACCGTTGAATTCACTGGAATCTTATTGACCATTTTGACTGGATTTAAAATTTCTAGAGATATTAATGCAATGAATAAAATTGCAAGTAAAGTCGCTAAATCTGATTTCAGTGAACGAATCAATATTTCTTCTAAGGATGAAATGGGTCGATTAGCTATTTCATTTAATAAAATGATTGATGAGCTAGACAAACATAATAAGAAGTTGACTCTCTCAGAAAAAAAACTACTCGAAAAAACCAGACAGATAAAAAAAGCGAACGAAATTTTAGAGAGAGCTCTGAAAGAGCAACAAAAAGTGAGCCAGGAACTATCCGACCGTACTCGATCTTTGGAAGAACAAACAGCCAAAACAAAAGTGGAACAATCTTCCAAAAATCTATTGCTCAATACCTTAGAAAGTTCGACAGAATATTCTATTGTTGCAACAGATCTGGCTGGAGTTATTTTAGTTTGGAATGAAGGGGCTCATCGATTATATGGTTACAATACGGATGAAATGGTTAAAAAGAATAATATAAGAATCTTATTTGCACCAGAAGATCTTAAAACAGGTCAGGTTGATAAGTTTTTTGAAACGGTTATGCACGAAGAAAAACATGAGTCTATCTTCGAGCGTATTAGAAAGGATGGATCTCGTTTTCTTGCTTCTTTTGTCACGACCTTGCGCAGAGATGATGCCGGCAACCCGGTTGGGTACGATATGATCTCTAAAGATATTACAAAACAAAAACAACTAGAGGAACAACTCATCCGAAATAATCAAGAATTGGAGCAATTTGCATATATTACTTCTCATGATTTAAAGGCCCCTTTGCGTGCAATAGAGGGATTAGCTGGCTGGATTGAAGAAGATTGTGGCGACAAGCTGGATAAAAGATCCAAAGATAATCTGATGCTATTACGCAACCGAGTGAAACGTATGTCTAATTTGATTTCTGGAATATTACAATATTCGCGAACCGGCCATATGAATTTGCAAATTCACTCCATTGACACGAAACAGCTTTTGCAGGGAATTATTGAATCGCTTAATCCATCCCAAAATATTAACATCCATTTTGCTGATCATTTACCAACGTTAGAGGCGGATGAAATACAGTTAGGACAAGTTTTTTCTAATCTAATTGACAACAGTATTAAACATCATAATCATAAAACAGGAAATATTGAAATTGGTGTACGAGACTTAGGTAACTTTTTCGAATTTTTTGTAAAAGATGATGGTCCTGGAATAGCGCCTGAGTATCACAAGAAGATTTTTGAGATTTTTCAAACATTAAAATCTAAAGATGAATTAGAGAGCACTGGCATAGGCTTAAGTATCGTAAAGAAAATTGTTGAATTTCAGGGTGGAAAAATTACGGTTGATTCAGAACAAGGAGCAGGAGCAACATTTTATTTTACTTGGCCCAAATACCCTAATATAGAAACCAAGTAATTTCCCAGGTATGATTTATTATTTAGGGTAAAAATTCCAACAAAGCCCAATAACTCGTTAAAGTAGAGATAACTGCACAAACTCTCAATTGTATGAGTTACTGAGTTTTAAAATCTATCCTGCTGCATTTCAGTTATAAAGCGCTCCTCATCTGAGGAATTACAGGCCCTCAATGCTGATTTGGAGCTCTGCTTTTTAAGGGGTTTTCTTAGCACATCAAGCATCACAAACAAAGGCTGACCATTTTGCTGACGAGCGGGGATTTTCTCTTGATGAATGATATGAAATTCTAACTCATTGCATAAGGTTTGAATGTAGTCTGGGTGGTGTTTAAACCGACAACTTTCATCTAGTTGCCAAGACTTATGCTCACTGATTTCATGAGTAAAAACAAATAAACCATGAGCATTTAGGCGGCTGGATATGGCCATCCACAAAGGGCGAAGATCGCCTAAATAAGGCAATACATCAGCGGCAATGATTAAATCATACTGCTTTGTGTCTTGTTGTAAAAAGCTTATCAATTCACTTTCTATGAGCACATCATAAATGGCTTTATTTCGTGCTTCGGCAAGCATTTTTGAGGAGAGGTCAACCCCTGTTAAATGTTGACACCACTCGCGGATCACATTGCCGCTTAACCCTGTTCCACAACCCAAATCAATGGCATCTTGAACTTGTTTGGGAAGCAATTGATGTAACAATTGTGCGATTTTATAGGGAAGGGTGTACTGTAATGTTTTTTGTAAATGTTGATCATAGTAAAGCGCATAATTGTTAAATAGGTTAGCTACATAGGTTGTGGAGGCTCTGGGCAATGATTCTCTTCCTGTCAAAGCATTTAACATAAATTGACTTGCCTCATCTTTTGGATTAGCCATCACGGCATGTTCAAGAAATTTGATGGCATCAAGACGCTCCCCTAAGCGAATATGAATGGCAGCTAAATTATTTAACGCTGCAAAATGATTTTCCTCTATGGTGATGATGGTTTTGAAATGTGCACTTGCTTCTTTTAAATGACCAAGCGCCATTTGTGCAACGCCTGCATTGTATAAATATTCAATATGATATGGGTTTTTTTGAAGGAGGATATCATAGTGCACCAATGCATTTTCAAAGCGGTCATGATGCATAAAAGTTGCGGCTATATTATTGCGAGCTTCTAAGTGTTGATTATCGAGCGCGAGTGCTTTGGTAAAATAATCAATGGCCAGTTGAGCGTTCTCTTTTTTTAGGGCAATGACTCCTAGATTCGTCAAAGCCTCCACATGTTCACTATCTAGCATCAAAACATTTTGAAAAGAACGCTCAGCTAAGTTGAGCTCGTTCGATTCTAAAAAGAGTGCACCTAAATAAAACGCAGCATTCAAGTGATTGGGATAAAGGGCTAACACATTCAAAAATTGTTTCTTTGCACCAGCAAGCTCATTATTTTTAAGTAACAGCAAACCCAAATGATAATGCGCGAGATAAGACGACGGTTCAGAATGAATGGCTGTTCGATAGTGCTGTAGAGCTTTTTGATACTCACCCAGCTCTGCATAAATACCTGCAAGGTTATGATGCGCTTCTGCATAATGTGGGTTTAAACGAATCGCTTCTTGGTAGTGTAATACTGCTTGATCTAGTTTGTGCGATCTTTTATAGACATTAGCAAGATTGTTGTGAATATTTGGTGAGGGTTTTAGCTTGAGAGCCTGTAAAAGCAAGCGTTTGGCTTGATAGAAGTCTTCTAACTCGGCGTGGATAAGACCTAAGAAATGAAGGGCTTCTATATGATGAGGAGATATTTTGAGTAGTTGCTCATAGCAGCTCAAAGCTTCGGGTAATCGCCCTTGTTGTTGTAATTGATGAGCTTTGTCAAAAAGTGCTGAAATATCAGGATTCATACTGTCTCCAAACCATAAATCTTGTGATATTCTTACATCACTCAAAGAAGCGTACAAAGCTTTTTTACAATGAAATGATGATTCATCTGGGAAAAAACCATGTTTCAAAAAGTATCCATATTTGATTTTGATCACACGGTGTCAATTCGTCATACCTTTGCAAGTCATGCGCTGGATTTATATGCCAAAACAGATGCGCCTTTTCTCTACCAAGTAGGCAAGAAGCATGCTTTAGCAAATACGAAGATTGGAATAAGAGAATACTTGAAACATGACATAAAAGAATTAAGTGCTATTGCAACGTTCCATAATAACCCTCATTTCATTGCAGGGTATATTGCACATCTATTAGGTAAAGAACTCATTT
>DAHWEW010000249.1:0-3620 GCA_027326225.1 Legionellaceae bacterium | reverse complement strand
AACCAGCAAAAATCTGTTGGATGATTACCATGAAGGTACGTTAATTGCAGTTACTGGAACCTATGGTTCAATCATTGAAAGGCAGGAAGCGCAGGAGCTCTATGGTCTAGCCACAGACAAAATGCACTTTATTAATGTCCCCCGAGATGCGGGGTTGCATCGTACCGATCATCCGCTTCGATTAACAGAAAATCAAACTCAACAAATCAATGCGTTGATAGCGCAAATCAAAGAAGCAAGGGCAAAAGAGCAACCCATCCTTATCATTGCAGAAAATGATGAGGAAAGTGAATTTCTATTTAAGAAGCTAAGTGAAGTATTCAATGATGATGAAAACATTCAGCATATTCACAGTCAATTATCGCTTAAAGATGAGAAGGATAGAATCAGTAAAGCGGGTTTTCCTGGGCAAATCACTGTATCAACAGACATGATTGGACGAGGCACTGATATTTCTTTAAAAGGCAAAGCAAAAACAAACGGCCTTAATGTGATGATTACCTATTTACCCAGAACCCGTGACCTTGAGCAAATCATCGGCCGAAGCGGTCGCTTTGGTGCCAAGGGATCGACACAGATGATTTTAGATGAAGAGCGCCTGAAAGCGACACTGGGCAAAAACAAGCTCGCCGATACTTATAGTAATATGGAAAAGTTTATCTTGAGTGAGCAAGCCAAGATGGACAAACGTAGCCAATCTGAGCGCCTCATTAAAATGACGGTGGGAGACTTTAGGAAAAAATTAACAGACGATTTTTTTGAGCATTTGCTCAAGCATGTTAACAAAGATGATTATAAAAAATTGTTGCCTTCATGGACGATATTCTTTGACAAATCTGATAAAGCATGGAATGAGCAATGGCCACAAATACAAAAGGAGCTGGCATCCTCTCCTATTGATGTTCCTAAAGTAGAAGACTTGTTAAACGAATACAAAACCAATATGCAAAAATTGTGGGATTCCATGCGAAGAAACATACAAGATGTAGACGTTTTGTGTATCGATGGTCGCAAACCTATTGATCAATTGACGACAGAAGTGCCCACTTTACTTTTGAGTGAAACGGCCAAAAACTTACTGGTAACAGATAATGAAGCAAAAGGTCTTCTGGCTATCAATCGTCGAAAAAGCCAACCAATCCCCCTTGAGAAACGATTATTGGATGATGCTCAATGGACGGCAGTCATTTCTAAGCTTCAACACGAAGTGATAGATGTATATAAGACTAATAGTCAATATGAAAAAAAACGTGAAGTTAAAGGGACACAGTACACAAAATTGGAGACGGTTTTAGCTGCCCTTATCGATCCTGGTGTGAAAAGGAGGAACAGATTCAGTTTATTAGAAAATGAACTCAAAGAATTAGAGAATATTGAACGTGAATTAACAGAGGGTTGGATTCACAAAAGTACCTTAAAACAAAACGTGAAGAATGTGATAACGTTTTATACTCAAACCCTACGTGATGCAGCCGTTGGGGTCGATCCGACAGAGTTAGCCGAAGCGGTTTTAAAAGACGAGAATGAACGTTTAGGTGACTGGTCTCGATATCCTGCATTACATGATTTAAAAGCATCTTGGTGGGCCGGCGAGCACATCGAAAAGATCAAAAAATTACCTGAAGCGTTTTATACCGAAGCCGCCGTTAAGTTTTTAAATACCATTGGGCCGGCAGCATTAGACGAGAGCGTTTTGAAAGCGCTACAAACTGATACGCCTACGTTTGATGGGCGAGTTGACCTTGCACAACTTCAGCAGCGAGGCCGGTTTTTGCTACTTCTGAATCAGAAAGTCAATCAAGATCCATCAAAATTCGCAGTATTGCGAGGCTTGCAGCAACCTTGGTGGAATGAGAAGCACTTAGATAGCGTGTTAGCTTTGTCCTCAGACTTGTTAAGACCAACCGTGATCACGTTGTTGAATACACTAAAGCCAACAGACTTAGACGATACACTAAAAGCTGGTTTGAGGTATAGGCATGCCGCTCAAACAATAGATAATTCATTGACCATCGATCAATTACGATACGATGGAAAACGAGAGAAACTCTTAGGGACATTATCAAATAAATACCCTGTTTTACATAATTTGGGATGCGATTGGTGGAACCCTAAACACATACAACAACTTAAACAATTACCGGCAACAACCTATTACACGACAGAAGGGGTTCGCTTTTTAAACGACATTAATCCTGCTGAGTTAGATCCTGCCATTATGAAAGCATTAAAAACCGATCCAATCAATATGGATAAGCCTGCTGATCTTGAAGCACTCCGAAAACGAGGTCAGTTTCTGCTTCTTTTGGATAAAACGTTTCCGTCTCCATGGGATGATGATCCACGGAAAAGTTATTTTAAAGATTTGGCACAAAACTGGTGGAATGAAGAACACTTGATGAAACTCTTAGATCTGCCTCCAGGGCTATTTTGTCCATCAGTCATCCACTTCTTGAATGCAGTTTTGCCTGATAACGTAGATAATAGCGTATTAAACGGTTTACGTTATAGGTACACGCAAGGAAAACTTGAGCAGCCTCTAAATATGAATACCTTAAGCAATGAGGGAAAGCTATTAAATATATCGACACCGCTAGCGCGTTTGTTCTCTTTTTGGCGGCATGAGGGGATGCCAAATGTGCAAAATAAAGAGACACCTTCATCTCTTTCTAGAAATGATCCTTCCTCTGTTGGCCAAACAAGCTCAAGCGGTACGCCAAAGAACGATAAACCAGTGAAAATTTCGGGACTTATTCGCCAAAAAATTCAGTCGGCTAAAGAAACATACCAGGCTTATGTGTCTAGTCAAATATTGGAAAAGTACCGAGCTGGACACAATAAAAATATCATTATTCAAGAGAAGCTAGGGGAGGCTCTTGGTGCAGCTGATCTGCAAGCTGCAAGGAATATCATTGACAGCGCTAGAATACAAATTGAATCTGAATATGGTCATGAATCTCGATCATGGTTCTTGTTTACAAAAACAACATCTAAATCAATCGCGTTGCTTGAAGAGTTGATAAAAGAGATTGATAAAGATTTAACGCTGTCTAATACAACGGGTAACCATTTGACAAACACGAGGTGATCAAATGAGCAGAATCAACGCTATTAATCTTTTCTCTGAGGGCCTAAATAGTAATGGAATGAACTTAATGAGCTATTTAGCACAACAAGGGAAAGAGGAGGCCGTAGAAAACCTCATCAGAATGGGCGGAAGACCTGAAGACGCAATCTATGGCTATGCTTTGGCAGGCAATGATGCTCAAGTTGAAAGCGTTTTGGCAATGGTTGAATCAAGCGATAAATCTAAATTACCTGTTTGTACAGGCCAATTAATAAAAGGGAATGCCAGAGCAGGATATGTCGAGAAAATCTATGCGTTAAGCAATTATAAGGATTACCTATCTGATTTTGTGGTTGGCTTAGCCCAAGCTGGAGATCGGGACAAAGTAACAGGCTTGCTTGATAAAAACATAACATGGTTTGGCAGTGCTGTTGAAGGATATGCCAGTGCTAACCACCGTGACCTGCTCAGCAAATTAATTAAGGGTACAACCTATTACCCCGCGGCGATATATCATGCTGCGCATGCTGGACACACTGCATTAGTCAATGAT
>DAHWEW010000248.1:0-3625 GCA_027326225.1 Legionellaceae bacterium | reverse complement strand
AAGAATCATCTCTTCAAGGCCAATGTCATAACGCAACCCCACCTCTCTTAGCGTTTCAGATGCGTTTGGATGAGTGTACTCTATCTCCCCTACAATATTTCCATCGGATGGAATCACATAGATCGATGCATAAGAAGGATTTACAATCGCAAACAAGATTATTGAAAAACAAACAAGCCTCCAAATACTTTTCTCAATAGAGGAAAGAGCCAACATTCTCTTTAAACTCCATTTTTGGTAAGCGGCCTTCATTGTTCTTCTCATCTGCGACAGATCATTGTGTAAGTTGGGTCATAGTCCAACCATGTTAAAACTTTTTTCACAACATGGTTGAGTCCAACCCCCAACCTACATAGCAATAGAGTTGAATTGTGATCTGCTACAAACCAGTATCTGCTCTGAATCGCTCACCAAATTGGGTTTCTAGAGTGCGAAATAACTCGTTTAGCTTATCATGACCAAAATGTTTGGCATAATGCATAGGACCACCACGAAAGGGTGCAAACCCAGTACCAAAGATCATCCCAGCATCAAGCAAATCGGCATCTGCCACAACTCCTTCGCGCAAACACGCCGCAGCTTCATTAACCATACGAAGGATCAGTCGATCGGCAATTTCTTTTTGTCCAGTAGTCACCGTCAACTTATGCTTCACTGGTTTACCATTTTGATAACGATAGAACCCTTCCCCTGTCTTTCGACCCAGCTTCCCTTCCTTGACCATATTACGTAGCTTTTCAGGAACCGTTCCACCAAAGTGTGACGTTAAATTATTAGCAACGGCCAGACAAACATCCATACCAACCGTATCTGCCAATTCAACCGGCCCCATCACCATACCAAATGTTAGCGCAGCATTATCTATCAATTCGGGACTATATCCTTCATTAAGCAATTGTACACACTCCATAAGATACGGCATCAATACTCGGTTCACTAAAAATCCAGGGCTTGAATGTACTGGAAGAGGTAAACGACCAATTTGTGCCACAAATGCACAAGCATCATGAGTGATGGATTTTGTCGTTTTAGATCCACTCACGACTTCAATGAGTTCCATTTTAGCGACTGGATTGAAGAAATGAATTCCTACCAAACGATGCGCATTCTTCATGACCTGGTTGATTTCATCTAATGGGATACTTGAGGTGTTTGTAGCAATGATTGCATTGGGTTTAGCATGAGATTCCACATGCTTCATGATAGCTTGTTTTACCTCAAGATTTTCAAATACCGCCTCAATGATCACATCTGCATGTTTGACACCTTGACCATCCGGATCAGCAATTAAATGATCCATTGCAGATTGGATCAAGCGTGGTTTTTTTAATTTTTTCTTAAATAGTTGATAAGCTCGTGCAATTGCGGGTGCAATTTGTTCATAAGATTTGTCTTGTAATGTAACACGCAACCCTCTTAGTGCACACCATGCAGCGATATCTCCACCCATGACTCCAGCACCTATCACATGAACGTGTTCCGCTTGAAAATGAGAATCCTTGGCAAATCCCTTCATTCGTTCACGTAATAAAAATGCTCTGATAAGATTTGCTGCCGTATCACTCTGACTCACCAATTGCTCTACCGAATCGGCTTCTTTTAAATAAGCACGCTCACCAAATCCACCTTCTTTTTCCCATAAATCTACTACTGCAAAAGGCGCAGGATAATGATCTTGGCGAACTTTTTTCATCAGTTGATAACGCATCACTTTGGCAATGATTGTTCGAACCCATGAAAGATGAGTCAACGACTGCAAAAAGTTAGGTTTATGCTTAGGCGGTGTTTTGTCAATATAATAGCGGGCAGCACGAAAAAGCTGTCTTAAAGGGACGACTTCATCTACTATCCCTAAACTCTTTGCTTTTGCGGCGGAGGCTGGTTTGCCCGTTAAAATCACTTCAGACAAAGCATGAAATCCACCAATCAGTTTTGGCAATCTAACCGTTCCACCCCAACCAGGATGAATGCCAAGCATCACTTCGGGTAATCCAATCAAGGTGTTCTTATCGTCTGTCGCTATACGATAATCACAAGCCAATGCCAATTCGAGACCACCACCCATACAAAATCCATCAATCAAGGCAATTGTTGGGATATTTAGGGCTTCAAGATATGAAAAAACAGCTTGCCCTTTACGCAAAAAATCAACCGCTTCACTGGGATAAGTAAATTGAGCAAAAGCACTCACATCAGCCCCTGCAATAAATCCCTTTTGTTTCAGAGAATGGATGATCAATCCTTTTGCATCAGATCGTTGTGATATTTCATGCAATAAACCATTCAGCTCATCAAGCACTTGATTATCAATGGTATTTACTGAGGCATTGTGTCGGTTGATCCCAAGCCATATCACACGTTCATCATCTATCTTCATTTCCCAATTTTTATACTTACTCATGTCCTTTTACCCCAGTCACACGTTCCAAGTAAACAGCGCCACCTTGACCACCGCCAATGCAAATCGCGGCTATTCCACGTTTTCCTTTATTTTTCTCTAAATTTTTCAACACGTGTAAAATGATCCTGGCTCCACTCGCACCAATGGGATGACCAACAGCAATTGCACCACCTTCTTGATTCAATGAAGCAAGTTTTGGAGCACCTACAGCTTCTTTAAAGCCTAATTGTTCTCGACAATAGGTATCATCATCAAATGCTGCCATGCACCCAAGCACTTGAGCGGCAAAAGCTTCATTGATTTCCCAGCAATCAAAATCAGCGGGTTTTAAATGATGGCGCTGCATGATAGGCGCTGCTGCATGTACAGGACCCAATCCCATTTGAGAAGGATCTAAGGCCGCCCATTGAGAATCCACGATTCTACCCATCACACTCAGTCCATATGTATCAATAGCTTTGGCACTTGCAAGCAGCAATAGACAGGCACCATCTGTAATTTGTGAGCTGTTGCCTGCGGTAACCATGCCATATTTTTTGTCAAAAAAAGGCTTCAATGTTGCTAATTTTTCAACTGTAGAATCTGTACGATATCCGGTATCTGCTGTATATACCTGACCTTTGTTATCAATGATAGGAACGACTTCATCCATCCTATCTTCAGCATATGCTGCTGCCAATCTAGAATGACTTTCGGCAGCAAATGCATCCATTTGTTCACGACTAATGCCAAAACGATAGGCAACTTTTTCAGCCGTTTGTCCCATATTTAAGCCAACAATAGGATCTGTTAATCCGCGCAATAGTGCGATAACTGGAGCCAGAAAAGAAGGTCGAAGTTGCGTCAATAATTTGATACGTTGTCCCATGGTTTTCGTGAGATACCAGCGAGAGAGCCAACCGACCATATGTTGATTGAACAATAATGGTGCATGACTCATGGCATCTGTACCACCTGCCAGCACCAGATCACTACGACCACTAGCAATTTGCATGGCAGCATTATCAATGGCCTGCATCCCGGAAGCACAATTTCTCATCACAGTAAAAGCAGGCACTTTGTCACCGCATCCAAGTCTGAGTGCTGCAACTCGCGCAATATTAGCTTCGTCAGGACCTGGCATAGCAGATCCAATAATGACCTCATCAATTTGAGAAGGCGAGAATGGTTGGCGATTTAACAAAGGAAGTCCAGCAGCGACTGCCAGATCCGAGCCACTGAAAG
>DAHWEW010000247.1:0-3627 GCA_027326225.1 Legionellaceae bacterium | reverse complement strand
GCTCGGCATGACGGCGCAAACATTGATCTTTATCGCCTTTTTTCTGGGTTTTGCAATTAAAATACCGATGTTTCCAGTGCACACTTGGTTGCCTGATGCTCATACCGAAGCACCTGCTGGGGGCTCGATAGTATTAGCTGCTATCTTGTTAAAACTTGGGGCGTACGGATTTATCAGGTTTTCTTTACCCATTGTTCCTGATGCATGCAGACAATATGGACCTATCATGATTGTCTTGTCTCTTATCGCAGTGGTTTATGTAGGATTGGTTGCAATTATTCAAAAGGATATGAAAAAACTGATTGCTTATTCTTCTATTTCGCACATGGGTTTTGTCACTTTGGGATGTTTTGCGATTTACAGTATTGCCAAATATTCAAGCTTAGGTAGTGCAGGATTGGTGCTTGAAGGTGCCATTATCGTGATGATATCTCACGCATTCGTCTCAAGTGCGATGTTTGCTGGGGTAGGGTTCATCTATGATCGGATGCATACGAGACAGGTTAAGGATTTTGGCGGTATCGTAAATACCATGCCCGTGTTCGCCTCATTTTTTATGCTTTTTGCTATGGCTAACGCAGGACTTCCCGGGACTTCGGGATTCGTTGGTGAATTTATGGTGATTCTAGGTAGCATCAAGGCGGGATTTTGGATCTCGTTTTTTGCGGCTTTAACGTTAATCATAGGGGCTTCCTACACTCTGTGGATGTACAAACGGGTCATTTTTGGTGCGGTTGCCAACAAAAAAGTCGCCGAATTGACAGATCTTTCTGGATTTGAGCTGAGCGCCTATGTGTTGTTGGCCTTGATGGTCATTGGGATGGGGGTTTATCCAAAACCTTTGCTTGACTATGTCCACCAAACTGTTAGTCATACCCTAGCAGATGCAGATAAATCAAAATTGTAAGGCAAAATGAACATGACTGAATTACTAGCAAATATTCACCTGGCAATACCTGAAATGATTATCCTTGCAGCGGCATGTCTTGCTCTTCTTGCCGATTTGTTTTTAGGTCATCGTAACAAAGCCATCGTACCAATCATTGCATTGGGAGGGTTGGTATTGGCTGGCTGTGTGAGTTTCCTATTTGTAGGACAATACCATACACTCTTGTTTCATGGACTATTTATCAGTGATGATACGGCACAGTTAATGAAAATATTTATCTGTGTTACTGTATTTTTAAGTTTATTTTATTCAAGACAGTATATTCATGAGCATCAGATGCCCAGTGGGGATTACTATGTGCTCGGTCTTTTTTCAACAGTTGGGATGATGGCATTGGTTTCTGCGCACTCTATGCTCACCATCTATCTGGGTTTAGAGTTGCTGTCTTTGCCTTTATATGCCATGACTGCTATTCAACGAAAAAAATCTGATGCGTCAGAAGCTGCGATGAAATATTTCGTGATGGGGGCGATTGCTTCTGGGATGTTACTGTATGGTATTTCATTGTTATATGGGGCAACTGGTGAGCTTGATCTCAGTGACATCGCTCATGCTATCCCTTTACATTGGCAGGAGCACAGTGGACTATTGTCTTTTTCGTTAGTGTTTATTGTAGCAGGGCTTGGATTCAAATTAGCAAGTGTCCCTTTTCATATGTGGGTGCCTGATGTGTACGAAGGTGCGCCTACTTCAGTTACTTTGTTTATAGGAACTGCACCAAAAATTGCAGCCCTTGGTATGGCTCTTAGAATTCTATCTTTAGGATTACCTGAATTGGCTTCAGAGTGGCAAAAGTTGGTGCTGATCATGGCCCTACTTTCAACGGGTATAGGGAATCTACTGGCTATCACTCAAAATAATATCAAACGACTGCTTGCTTATTCCGCTATTTCGCATATGGGTTATGCATTATTTGGTATACTGGCGGCAACTGCTTATGGCTATGCTGCATCTCTTTACTATGTATTGGTATATGCGGTGATGTCGACAGCTGCATTTGGCTTTTTAGTGATTTTGTCACATCAAGGTGTTGAAATAGAAGAAGTGAATGATCTCAAAGGTCTGAATCTACGCAATCCTTGGCTTGCATTTATGATGATGTTAGTGATGCTTTCTATGGCAGGGATTCCTCCATTGGTTGGTTTTTTTACCAAACTCTTGGTCTTAAAGGCTTTGGTTGATGCTCATATGACATGGGTTGCGGTACTTGGGTTGGTTTTTGCAGTTGTTGGCGCATTTTATTACTTGCGTATCATTAAAGTGATGTATTTTGACGAGCCCGCAAATGCACAGCGAGTACAATTGTCAAAGGGAAACAAACTGATATTTTCAGTGAATTGCTTGTCATTGTTATATTTGGGTATTTGTCCAAGCGCTTTAATCACGGCGTGTATCAGTGCATTTTAACCAGATTTTCCTAACTCCCATGCGGCTAATTGCAGCGTGGGATCGTCAATTTAAGGCGTGTATGAAATTAATGTACAAGCCATCATCGGAAATCACTTGCTATATCTAAGCACCGCACGTATAATTGGCCTCAGTTGATGCGGGGTGGAGCAGCCTGGTAGCTCGTCGGGCTCATAACCCGAAGGTCGTAGGTTCAAATCCTGCCCCCGCTACCACTTATAGGACCCCATTTATGGGGTTTTTTATTATCTTAGAAAAAGCATATGATACAAGATAAAATTAGGCAGATACTCAATCCTACAATTGAAGATATGGGTTATGAGCTGTGGGGTTGTGAATACCTTGCTCAGGGTAAACATTCTTTACTAAGAATCTATATTGATAAAGAGAGCGGGATTGGGATTGAAGACTGCGAGCAAGTGAGTAGGCAAGTCAGCGCATTACTTGATGTTGAAGATCCGATTTCTGGCCATTATAGCTTGGAAGTCTCGTCTCCAGGTATTCCTCGGCCTCTATTTTATGATTGGCAATATCAAAGGTATATAGGGCAAAATATCCAGATCAAGTTGTTAAAGCCTGTTAAAGAAAAGCGTAAATACACAGGTATGATTGTGTCAGTGGATGAAGGCATTTTGGTGTTAGATGTAGAGGGAATGAAGCAGGATTTTTTTCTTTCCAATATTGTGAAAGCAAATTTGACAGTTGAGTGAGGCGAACAATGAGCAAAGAATTGTTACTAGTTGCTGAGGCGTTATCAAATGAAAAAGGCGTAAGTAAAGAAGTTGTTTTGGAAGCCATCCAAGCAGCTTTAGAATCAGCCACACGCAAGCTCAGGGGCCAAGAGTTTGGTATACGCGTTAAACTCGACCCAAAAACAGGTGAATATGAAACGTTTCGCTATTGGGATGTGATGCCTGATGAAGAGATAGAGTTTCCAGATAGAGAGATCACCTTAGAAGAAGCCCGCGAACGTGCGCCTCACATTGAATTGGGCGGACGCATTGAAGAATCGATGCCATCTATTGAATTTGGTCGAATAGCGGCTCAAAGCGCACGACAAGTTATTTTACAAAAAATAAGAGAAGCAGAGCGTCGTTTGGTCGTTGCTCAATTTAAAAGTAAGCTGGGTCAATTGATTTATGGTACTGTTAAAAAGGTATCGCGCGATCATATTATCATCGATCTAGGTGGAAAAGCCGAAGCATTTATGCCCAGAAGTGAAATGCTTCCTCAGGAAATGTTTCGTCCTAACGATAGGGTACGCGCTTACC
>DAHWEW010000246.1:0-3628 GCA_027326225.1 Legionellaceae bacterium | reverse complement strand
ATAGGTCAGTATTCTTCGGATGAAAATAGTAAAGAAAGTAACCATGCATTTGTGCAAAAAACGCTATCTACTGATGGTAAAGCCGAACTCTATCGAGGCATTCAACACTATGAAAATAGACATTGGAAAAGAGTTTTAGATTTTGAAAAAAAGAGAGGAAATACTGATATTACTGAGGAAGATGCCAAAAGAGATCCGCACTATTTTAGAAAACAACTCATCGCTTTGATTGCTGAATTAGACAACAGTACTGAAAATGAATTTGATGGGGATACAACATTAAGAGCAGCCGTTCCCAAAAGTGCCTCCATCAAGATGGAGGATTTGCTCGGTCAGAATGGAGCAGAGTTATACAAGTTAGCGCTTGAAGAAGAGCGTTTCAGCTACGAATACATGGATGCAGTTTTTGAAAAATCGATCACGCATTTTGAGGGTGAAAAATGGGCTGAAAGACCGGCTTTGTTGGTAATAGGACCCTCTGGATCTGGTAAATCTTATGCAGCAAAGGAGGTTCTAAAAACTGCGACGGAAGTGTTGCCAAAAGTGGATGGGAATTTTTCTGGAAATAATGTGATGTCTGTGGATGGTGGCATTGGTCGCGAAGTGTCACAAATGAGAAAACTAGCGCTGCAGTTAGCTGAAAACAAAGGATATACAGGCATCAAAGGATTTGAACGCCACAATGCTATATTAAAAAAAGTCAAACCTAGAATGCTAGCTGCAGGGATTAAGACAGATGATTTAGGCTTAGCTATTCCTGAGACTTGCTCTAATTGGAAGAAAGTCATTTCTTTGTTGAAGAAGCTCATGAGACTCCCTAAAACAAGGATCATGACTTGTCGAGTGGTAGGAGAGGATCCTGCTAATTTCAAGGAAGTGGTTCAATCCATGGGAGATGCACGGGCTTGGAAGAAAGATAATTTTAACCGTAAACCGCTTGATTTAAATGCAAAGACCAGTGCTGAATCCAAAGATTACGATTCATCGGGTTTCTTTTGGGGTGATTTCGGATCGCGCCAAGTAGAACAGTGGCTGACTGAGAATGCCAGAAACCCGATGATTATGACCGTACTAAATGATCTTTGTCGCTTGAAACAAGATCCAGATACTGGAGAGTGGGCACCGGCAAAAAAAGGGGAAAAGGATGTCGTCTTGATTTCTAGACGAACCTTTGAGCAGTGGAAAAAATTACAAGATACCCCAGATGAAGCGCTGGAAGGTGACGAGTCTTCCCTAAAAAAACTTGATTTAAGGGCATTTAACAAGCGAGTCATTCAACAAGCGGTGATCAAGACGTCAATTTCAGTTGATTTAGGAAAGGTTTGTGAAAAACTTAGAAAAAGATCAGTTTCGGCCGCTTCTAAATCTCTTGATGCTGAAGCAAAAGGAGATAAGAAAACCAAAGAGAGACTCAAAGAGAAAGGACAGAAGCTTTATGCTTTATACACGATGGTAGGCGATGTCAATGTGATGGATAAAGCGCAGGTGGATGCCGTAAAGAAAGTAATCCAACTCGAAATCGAGGCATATCCTATTCGTGAATTCAAAAAGAATACCACGAGACAGGTCCTTCTGCGGTTGATGAAGGTTTTAGACAGATCTTCAGATCTGTTGGTGGATACAAAGCCAAAAGCTTCGATAGAAGATGAGGCGCGTGGCAGTGTCGATGATTCAGAACTGAGAGCAGTCCTTCTTGAGTTTCATGATCCATCCACAGAGGTGACGCCGGCGGGAAGATGTTTGCTTGAAACGTCAAGGTTTGATAGCCGTTTGCACGCTTTAAAAGTATTGGCTCTGAATCAGCGAGCTCAAGGCAATCAGGAGGCATATGACGCTGCAAAAAATCTTTATAATCAAATAGCAGCCGAAAGAAATCAGTTTGTAAAGCGTCCTTTCAATCACTCAGACAAAAAGAGCTTTTGCAGCAAATGCACCCATCTGATGAAAGAAGCCTCCTATGGCATATTAGGGGTCATCAACTTATTTAAAAAGATCTATTCTAATCTGGACAAGGCTTTGGAGTACATTAAAACGGGCAGCACGCTTGGTGCTCAAAGCCAACATGACATCAAACTTAAGGCTAGTTTATCAGACTTTAAGAAGGCCATTACGCCCTCTCGAATGGATGATGAAGCGTCTGTCAAATTCCAAAAAAAATGACGTTCTTCTCTTTCATCCACTGCTGTTAGGATGCTGTGGGCCTCAATACAAATTGGTAACTTCTGATTCAATAGCGCAACAGACTTCATTTTCAATGATTTTTTTATTCTGTACACAGGATTATCCACAGAATTTGTGGATAAAAATAATTGGGCAAATATCTTTCATAAAATAATAAATACATTTAATTCAATGAGTTATTTTAAAAATACGGATGACCATAGGGGCAAGCTTATTTGTAGTACAAACAGTTATTCACACCTTGAAAAGAATAAAGACAAGCTGATTGGTCTACTACTAACCTTGTAAAAACTGCTCAAAATCACCCAACCAACGTTTGGCGATAGAATTGGCAAGATTAGGAGTATGCTCAATCAAGCGATGAGCAAATTGAGCGACAAGCGTTAACAGTTCATGGTCTCTTTGTAGATTCGCAATCTTATAATGGTGATATCCGGCTTGTTTTGTCCCAAGCATTTCACCAGCGCCTCGTAACAATAAATCTTTTTCAGCAATCACAAACCCATCACTAGTGGCACGTAACACGCGTAAGCGTTCGGCGCTCATGGTGGATAAAGGGGCTGAATATAGCAATAGGCAGTGTGATTGCACACGCCCACGCCCAATGCGTCCTCGCAATTGATGTAATTGCGATAAGCCCAAACGTTCGGCATTTTCAATGATCATCAGACTCGCATTAGGAACATCAACCCCTACCTCGATCACGGTTGTGGCAACCAATAAATCAAGCTCCCCTCTCTTAAATAGAGTCATGATGTTTTCTTTTTCAGTATTTTTTAATCGTCCATGGATGAGACCAATACGTACATTGGGTAATTGCTCGCTTAAACTGGCCGCAGTAGCTGTTGCTGCCATACATTGGAGCTTTTCCGAATCATCAATCAACGTACATACCCAATAGGCTTGGCGTCCACTAGCAATGGCTTCTTTGAGCCGCTGGACGATGGGCGTGCGCTTTTCTTGGTTCAGTACCGCGGTCATAATGGGTGAGCGTCCTGGTGGTAATTCATCGATGATAGATAAATCGAGATGAGCGAATTGAGTCATGGCTAAGGTGCGTGGAATGGGGGTGGCAGTCATCAGCAATTGATGAGGCGTTTGTTTTTCTAGCTGTCCTTTTTGTTGCAATAGCAATCGTTGCTCCACACCAAATCGATGTTGTTCATCAATAATGACTAGGCCAAGATGTGCGAAGTCTACACCTTCTTGAAAAAGTGCATGGGTGCCAATGATAAGCTGACATTGATGATTGGCCAAAGATTCAAGGATTTCACGACGATTAGCGGCCTTTGTTTTGCCACTCAGTCGTTGAATGGTGATGCCTACGGAAGCCATCCAAGGGGTTAATGTTTGAGCGTGTTGCTCGCTTAAGATATCTGTAGGAGCCATCAAAGCGACTTGATAGCCGCTTGTGATTGCGATGATGGCACAGAGGGCTGCTATCACT
>DAHWEW010000245.1:0-3628 GCA_027326225.1 Legionellaceae bacterium | reverse complement strand
AGCCATCGTCCATAAGGGGCCGTGCTCAATATCAAATCCACTCTGCAAAGCAGACAGATCATCATCAATCTTGTCGCTTAATTGAAGTTCATGAATATTTGGCACATCTAGGTGCTCTAAATAATATTGTTCCCTTTCACCCGTAGACACAGTTCTGAATCTGACACGCAACATATCATGCTGTGCGATTAATTCAGGCAATAGGTTTTGTAATTTGGCAAGTGATAATGAGGGTACATGAATCAATAAAGATTGATTGTAATAATTGGGATGGGGATAATGTTGTTGAAAAAACCATCTCTGAATAGCAGATAACCCAAACTGTCCCGTTAAAATACCTTGTTCAGTCTCAGCACTAGGCGCTTCAGATATGGCTTCTGCCAAACGCAAAATGGTGCGATAGGTAAAAATATCACGGATCCGGCAAGTAATCCCCTCTTGTTGTAAACGGGCAACCACTTGAATACTTTGAATGGAGTCGCCACCTAATTGGAAAAAATCATCCACGATACCAATGGTATTAATTTTAAGCACACTCTGCCAAACTTTTAGAATTTGATGCTCTAAACGTGTCCTTGGTAACTTAAGATCAGACGATTTTTTAAGTTCAGGTTGTGGCAATGCCTTCAGATTTATCTTGCCATTTGGCGTCAAAGGAAGTTCTGTCAGTGCAATCAACGCATGTGGCAGCATATATTGTGGCAAATGTTCAGCCAAATAAGATTTTAAATGGATCTCATCAAGCTCTGCTACATAATAGGCAAGCAACCGATCATTGTGAACCATTACCACTGCGTGCTTCACGCCCGGTGCTTTTAAAAGAGTAGCTTCAATCTCACTACACTCAACTCTAAACCCACGAATTTTTATCTGTGAATCATTGCGTCCAATGTATTCCAAGTCCCCATCAATGCACCAACGTACCAAATCACCTGTTTTATACAGGCGGCCAGGACCAAATGGATTAGAAATAAAACGCGCTTCTGTGAGTTCTGGTTGATTTAGATATCCTCTCGCTAAGCCTACACCGCCTATATATAATTCTCCCCTCATTCCAATTGGGCAAGGTTGTAGAGAGCTATCTAGAACATACATAGAACAATTCGCATAAGACTTTCCAATAGAAGCCAGAGGGGTGGTGGTCTGATTTTTTGCTTTGATCAAAACACCCACGGTTGTTTCTGTTGGACCATATTCGTCATATAACTCATCAACATGGGGCAGGAGGGTCTCAAGTTGTTTTATTGTTAATTTTTCACCACCTACAATGCAACGTTTGATCTTTGGCGCAAGAGGCGCTGCAAATACTTCCATCAGGTAAGAAGGGGTTGATTTGATAAAATCAATCTGACTTTTATTGAGATGTTCAATATAATCAGGAAGATCCAATAACTTACCAGGATAAAGCTTTATCGTTTTACCAGAAAGCAAAGGGGCGATGGTAGTGGTCACCGTCAAATCAAAGGCAAAATTCGTCGAGCAATCAACAAACTGAAGATCTTCGAAATATCGCTGAACATTATGAACATAATTCACCACACTGGTATGTGTAATCATCACCCCTTTAGGCACACCCGTTGTGCCCGAGGTATACATCACATAAGCCAAATCATCCGCTTCACCATATGCAATCGGTGTTTTGGGACATTCATGATAAGGCAAGTCTTCAAAAGCTAACCCAAGAGAGGGAAAATCACTCAAATAGCGCTTATTCGTCAAAATAACAAGTGGCGCACAATCTTCAATCTGTAATGTCAGGCGCGCTTTAGGCAATTCAACATCCAAAGGCACGTAAGCCGCACCCGCTTTTAAAATACCCAATACCCCAATCAATAAATCAAATGAACGCGTAAGGGCCAAACCAATAAGACTATCTGCAACAATGGCGTAATGACGGCGTAAATAGTGCGCCAATTGATTAGAGCGCTCATCCAATGCCTGATAAGTCAGGGCCTCATCTTCAAAAATAAGCGCAATCGCATCAGGCGTACGCAAAACTTGCTCACCAAACAACGCATGCAAGGTCAAATCATGAGGATAAGGGGCTTTGGTGTCATTCCAATCATGGACAATGACGGCATACTCCTCATCTGAAAGCAGCGGATATTGATACAAGGCTTGCCCCGCTTTACTCACCATCTCTTTCAAAAAGGAGCGATAAAGCGTCAAGATCCGTTCAATGGTCTCTGGTTGATATAAACTGCTGGCATAATTAAATACCCCGCGGAAAGGCTTATCGTGCTCATCTGCAATTTGGATACTCATATCAAATTTTGCAACTTGATAGGCAGCATCCATCTCCAGTGCTTGTAAAAAGCCCAATGGCGCGTCATTTTCGCTATAATAAACATCAAAAAATATTTGAAAAATAGGATGGCGCGAAGGATCTCTTTCCACATCCAAAGCCGTCACCAAACGCTCAAATGGCAAATCCTGATATCGCTGTGCTTCTGTCATTTTCTGCTGAACTTGCTCTACACAAGACAGGCCAGTCATCGACCGAGTCAGCTCTAATCGTAATGCAACAGTATTTACAAAAAATCCGACCAGAGACGCCACATCTGGATAATGCCGATTGGCGAGTGGCGTTCCTAATATAATGTCGTCTTGATCAAGATAGCGTGACAGCAATAGTGCAAATCCACTTAATAAAACCGTATAAACCGTCACCCCATGCCTCGAGGCAAAACGGCGCACATCCTCTGATAATCCTGCTTCCAACTCAAATAAAATAGACGCCCCTTGATAATCAAATCTTCTTGGGCGCAAAGCGTCCGGGGCAATTTCAGTACGAGGATAATCCTTTAAAGTATTGCGCCAGTAATTCAGTTGTAGAGCCTCTCGCTCATCATTCATATACTCACGCTGCCAGATGGCAAAATCATAATATTGTATCGTCAGCGGATTTAGCACTAAGGCCTCACCCATACCATAATGACGATAGTAAGCTGAAAGTTCTTTCATCAAAATACCAACAGACCATCCATCAAAGGCAATATGATGAATGATGACCATCAAGACGGCCCCATGCTCCAACACATCATAAACATGCACCCGGATGGGATAGTCGTGACTCAAATCAAAAGGCTTGGCACTGAGCTTCGAAAACGTCTCGCCAATAGCATCAGAGTGAATCACCCCTTGTGCGATAGACAAGGCCTCATCTTGGATCTGTTGTCTGGCCACGCCATTCTCATCTTCAATAAATAAGGTGCGCAAAATCGCATGCCGCTCAACTAAGGCCTTGAAAGCTCGTGCTAATGCATCGATGTCTATCTGTTTATCCAATTGAAACGCAAAAGGGATATGGTAAGCGTGACTGCCTTGCTCATACTTCTCAATAAACCATAATCGCTCTTGGGCGAAAGACAAAGGAGCTATCCTTGTGTGATGCGATGGGATCTGTAACCGTTCTTTATCAATCGGCGCTGATTCACTCCATGATTGTATCGTTCGATAGCTAAAAATATCCCCAACAGGCACTTCTTGCTGTAACTCATCACTCATGCGACGCGCCAATTGCAAAGCTAAAATAGAATGACCTCCCAACCTGAAGAAATCATCACGAATACCCACAAGCGCCACACCCAAAACCTCTTGCCAAATCTGGCAAAGGGCTTCTTCCAAT
>DAHWEW010000244.1:0-3653 GCA_027326225.1 Legionellaceae bacterium | reverse complement strand
GCAGAATATCATGAAATGTTACAAGATTCAGTGAGTAGTCATTTATATGGTTTTGAGGATTTAGGGGTTACTGATGATGCATTGATTGTAGAAGATAGTTGTGCTTCGACAGAACCACACGTCAATGTGCTCCGTAGTGATTTAATGAGTCGTTTATCCGAAGTAATTCGCGGCTTACCTAATAAAGAGCGAATGGTTTTGTCTTTATATTACGAACAAGATTTAAATTTAAAAGAAATTGGTGAAGTCATTGGTGTCAGTGAATCGCGTGTTTCACAAATTCATAGCCAAGCCATGCATCGCATCAAGTCGCGACTCCCCAAACAATGAACACAAGAAAGTAGGCGAGTGCACCAAGCAGTAAAGCAGAACTGTAGCCAAAAGAAATCGACAATGCCATCGCGATGATAGAGCCTAAGACGGAAGCCGCGCCATTCAAGGCCCAAACCCACGGAACACTTGGAGCATATTTTTGATGAATGAACCGAAGCCCAGAAGGAAGCGCGAGCCCCATCAACGTTGCTATTGGAAATAACAAGGATATAAACAGGATTAATTTTAGAAACCAATTGCTGGCAAAGGTTTGTTGCATCAAATAATGAAAATCAAAGGGCAGGGTTGATGCCAAAATGGATAAAAATAGCAAGCTCACAACCAAGATAGGTTTGACTTTATCTTGGCGAAAATAATGACTAACAATACTCCCTATCCCCCCAAACAGTAATAATGCAAATAAACTCACAGATAAGCCATAAATAGGATTCTCCAAATAAACGGCTCCTTCCTGGACCAAAGGCACTTCTATGAACATGAAACCAAAACCTAGCAAAATAAAGTACATGCCCCAAAGTAAAGGTGGTTTCTGGCTTCTTTCGGTTAAAAGAAAGGGAATGAGGTAAAAAAGTGATACCAAAATAATGGAAACGAGTAACAGAAAATAAAGGGCAATGACTCCAAAATAATTGAATGCCTGTCCCGCAATGTCTTGATGGGTCAGTAAATCCTTTAAATGTGAGAAATAAAACATTTGAAAAAAGAAGGGTTTATCGTCTGTAGGTGGACGAATATCGTAATAATAGTTTGATATCAATGAATCGATATGTTTGGTCGTGAGCGCTTCACTAAAAAGAGGCTCATTGAATGGATAAGAAGGGAGATAGACGATATCAAAGGCAAGATCATGAGCTATTTTTTTGATTTGCTTGATTTCTGCTGTTGAAATGGGCGTTCGTTTGACTAAGACGGTGGCAACGGAGGGATAGGGGGCTACGGTATTCTTAATGATAGCGATGTGTTGTTCAGGGTTTTTGACGCTTAAGTGTTCAAGAGCCACTCTTGCCAAAAGTGCAATTTTGATGGTTTGAGTTTCTGGGGAAGAATAAAATCTTGTCACACTTAGAAATCCTTCGGGCGTTAAATGTTGTATGTAGGTCTGAAAGGCTTCAGTGGTGTATAAAGCATTTTCTGTCATTGCAAAAGCGCCAGCGACCGTTGCCGCCCAACTGTCAATCAACGGGATCTGAATGATATCGAACAATTGATGACTCTTTGCTAAAAAGCTCCTGCCCTCTCGAACAAAAACGGAGACAGGTTTTAGTTGATAGAGGTCTCCTGCAAAATGGCGATATTGATGATTTATTAACTCAATGATGGTGGGATGAATATCAACCCCTGTGATCTTTGGGTTGTGAAACACCAGGGCTGTTAACACATCTCGCCCGCCCCCAACGCCCAGAATAAATACATTTGCCTGTTTTCTTAAATAGTAAGGTAAGGCAGTGATGTCATATTTTAAAAAATCCACCTTGGAAACATCACCATCAAACGGCTCAATAGGTGTGCCTGCATTGGCATCTTGTTCTATCCACAATTGTTTTATCGGTTCTTTAGGTTGATAAGTCTTACTCATGCCCCAACCAAAAGGCATCTTGCTGTTTTTTCCTCTGAAATAAATATCTGATAACACAGTGATTCTTGCTAAAGGAGACCATTTTTCAAAAAGAACATGCTCTCTCTCCTCTGAGTAGCTTTTGTTAAAATCGATGTGAAAAAAGAAATGACTGTGGACAAAGAGACCTACAATGACACTGATGAGCAGAGTAGACAATAATGTATCCCAGCGCGTTGTGGGAGTAATAAAAACCATTGCAGCCAAGGCACAAGATAAGCTCGCAATAAGAATCACTTGGGGAGCTGAAAAAACACTTATCAGTAGGACGGCAGCAACGCACCCCATAGACGCCCCAAGTAAATCAGCACCATAAATGCTACCAGAGTGTTCTTCTCTCCTGATAAATAATAGTGAAAGAATCATACTGCTAAAAATAAATGGGGCAGTACAAAATACATAAATACCAAAAAAAACGAAGAGATCATGCTGATTTAAAGAGAGAGACACATGAGAAGACATGGCTACTTTTAGACCAAAAAGCATGCTGATCGCGAGTATCATAGACAGTGAAAAAAGGTTTTTGTTGTGATTTGTTTTAAACCCATCAAAGAATCGATAGACCAATAAACCACCAAAACTGAACCCGAACATGGCTAGAGAAATTACTAAATACGAAAAATGATACCAAAGGGTCACTGAGAAAATTTTGGTGAGGGTGATTTCTAAGATTAAAATTGAAAAACTGATGAGAAATACACCTAGATGATCTCGTTTAAATGACAACATAGAACCCTTTTTCATTGGATAGTGATAGTGTATCCGTTCCTCTCTATACCGTCATCACTATTCCTTGTACAATAATGGCCTAATTTATGACGATAAGGGCCACTCATGTTGGAAGTGAATCAAATTACTCTTTCTCTGGAGGACTTAGAAAAGCGCGTTCAAGCACTTCGGGGGTATCTTTGACTTTGATCACAAAAGCGAACGCTTAGAAGAGGTGATTCGTGAATTAGAGTCTCCCAGCATCTGGGATAATCCTGATGAAGCACAAGCCTTGGGTCGCGAACGTGCCGAATTAGAAAGCATTGTTCACCAATTGCAACAATTAAGTCGATCCATTGCTGATTTGAATGCTCTATTTGAGATGGCACGCTCTGAAGAAGACGATGGTATGTTGCATGAGGTTGCGGTCGAGCTACAAGGGATTGAAAGCCAAGTAGGTCAGCGTGAGTTTCGTCGAATGTTCTCTGGTAAAATGGATAATGCGCATGCGTTTCTTGATATTCAATCAGGTTCTGGTGGAACCGAAGCTCAAGATTGGGCTGAAATGCTTTTGCGGATGTATTTGCGTTGGGGCGAGCATCATGGTTTTGTGACGGAGCTGGTTGAGTGTTCAGCCGGAGATGTTGCGGGCATCAAAAGTGCTACCATTCATTTTACCGGGGAATATGCTTATGGATGGCTTCGTACTGAAACAGGTGTTCATCGCCTCGTACGTAAGTCGCCTTTTGATTCTGGTAACAGACGTCACACGTCTTTCGCAGCAGTGTTTGTATCACCTGAGATTGATGATGATATTGAAATTGAAATTAACCCACAAGATTTACGGGTAGACACTTATCGTGCCTCAGGAGCTGGTGGTCAGCATGTGAATCGGACGGACTCTGCCGTACGACTCACCCATCTACCAACAGGTATCGTGGTTCAGTGTCAAACGGACAGAAGTCAACACAAAAATAAAGATCAAGCCATGAAGCAA
>DAHWEW010000243.1:0-3659 GCA_027326225.1 Legionellaceae bacterium | reverse complement strand
AAACGTTTATCCGTGCCTTACACGCTAAACAAAAAAAATTAATTGGGATCTGCTTTGGCCATCAACTCATCGCTAAAGCCCTAGGTGGTCGGGTCATTCGCGCGCCCAATGGATGGGGAGTTGGTATGTCTCAAAATCACATCATCGTACAAAAGCCCTGGATGACACCCAATATCCAACAATTCAATTTATTAAATAGTCACCAAGATCAAGTGGTAGAGCTTCCAGATCACGCTGAAGTTCTAGCGAGCAATGATTTTTGTCCGATTTATATGTGTCAGATGGGGGAGTGTCTTACCATTCAAGGCCATCCAGAATTTAGTAAAGCTTATTCCAAGGCACTCATAGAAATGCGCCGTGATCAATTGGATAGAGAACGATACGAAGCGGGTTTACACTCATTACAATTGGACAAAAACGAGCAAATCATTGCACAATGGATCATTCATTTTCTTAATCAGAGACAAACCTCCAAAGCTGATTTGTAAATCATCTTTTCCTATCGTATGATAGCTCTATATGCTATGTAGAAGGATCCTACCATGCGAAAAATTCTGACTTGCTTATGCATTTTAACGTCTATCACCCTCATATCCAGCTGTGGTTGTGGCAATGGCTGTGGTTTCAGTTCACCTGATACCTCTTATGGCAGCACATGCTCCAATTGTTCAGGTTCTGGTGGATGGTAACTGCTTTATATCCCTCATTTTCATTGCCTTTTTGTCTCAAGTTTCGTTCTTGAGACAATTTCCTTTTTTCAAAAATGGAGCCCATTGTGCAGCATATGATGAAACGATTGATACTGCTTCTCTTTGTTCTCTTCTATAACCACATGATCAGTGCCAAAACAATAGGCCCCATATTCGACTCAAACAAGATTGTCGCATCCATCAGTGCGGGACCTACATGGACGAATGCTGGGATGACCCAAACATTCTATTTACAACCTGATTTTCCCAATACCTATGCCGCTAATCAATCTACCCAGATCTTGGCTGAAGGTGAGTTGTTTTTAGGGATACAACGCTCCATTCATCCACTTATCTTAGGTCAATTGGGATTCGCTGTTGCTACCTCTAGCAATACGCCACTCACAGGAGATGTATGGGAAGCAGCAGATCCAACATTTGACAATTTTACTTATACCTATTTTATTCGTCATAGCCATGTGGCTGTCAAAGGAAAGCTACTCACGGAATATTTCAACCCATCCATACTTCCTTATGTAGAGGGAAGCCTCGGTGCGGGATTTAATGGATCTTCTCATTTTTCTGAAACACCTCTCATTTTTCAAGCCATTCCAGCACCAAATTTTCGTAACAACTATGAAACATCTTTTACCTATACAGTAGGCATAGGTGTGCAGAAAGTATTGGATCCACACTGGCAGGCAGGCATTGGCTATGAATTTGCTGATTGGGGACGAAGTTCACTCAAAAGTGCGCCAGGGCAAACATTAGGCAGTGGCTTATCGTTGAACCACTTCTACACCAACCAGTTGCAATTCACCATCAGCTATCTTGCCTAGGAAAAAAGAACATGAAAAAACAACAAAAACAGAAGGTTTTTCTAAGCCTCGGTGCCCTATTCACCACAACAATAGGATTTGCGGGTTCACCACTGGTCAGTATTACTCCATTGATACCAGCACCATCGCATCTTGCGCACAATGCATCAAGTTACGCCGTGTACAAAGTCATCAACAACACTCGTACCCTTCGTAGCTTCAAAATGAAGCCCATCCAAGGCATCACCCAAATCACCACAACAACAGGTGCTTGTTCAAATCCCATTTCACTTCAATTTCAACAATCTTGCTTACTCAACTTGAGAATAGCAGGCAATCAACTAGCCGCTCAAACCAATGGTGGGCCTATCATTTGTAACAACCAATCCAACCCTTTTGCCTGTTCACAACCAAGCTCGCAAAACAGTCTCAATATCACCCAAACACCTGATGAATTGAGTGTCGGGAATACCTGGATAAGTGTATTGATTGCCCAAGATGAGCCACCAGCAGATCTGAAAACCTATGTCCAACAAATTCATAACTTAGCCCCTGCTGCGGAGCAAGTGCATGTCAGACTTGTACCCATTCAAAATCCCACTGTAGGTCCCACCAGCAATCCAACGTATTATACCATTTACCAAGAATATGCTGATTTGATTGCAGATCTTCGAACCGCCTATGCAACCAATCCCGCATTTCTTGTTGGTTTTCACCCTGACAATTCCAAAGGCAGTGAAAGCTATTGGGGATGTGCAAATGGTGACTGGCAGTGTGTACTCAATTACAGCATCATCGTGATGAACAATATCAATGCCATCGCTGATCCGAATAAAACAGGACAAGGGTTTAATATCTATTCGATAGAACAAAGCTATCTTGAACCCGTCGACCCCACCAATTTACAAAATGTCAAAGCCTGTCTTAATCCTCCCGATGCGGCACCAGGAGCCGTATGTCCAGTCGCAACCATCGCATCACCTGTGGTATCTTATGGAGATGTGTTACCTAGTTATGGAGACTCAACCATTTATGGATCGGATAAACTCGATTATGGATATCCTCAATATTATAATTTGGTAGAATCTGTAACTGCCCAAAATGGCCCGATTCTTATCACTTCAAGCCCTAACAGTTATTTCCCACCCGATAGTGCTGCAAATTGTATTAATGGAGCTGCCTATCCATACAACATCATCGACGCCAATTTATCAGGTAAACCCATTACCCCAACAACAACCCCTTTAATCCCCTGTTTTACCCTAAATGTACAAGCAGCCCCCTACCCAAATCCCGCAAATGATGTATTTACATACAATAATATGGCAGATCCTACTCTTGCAGCTGCATACGATGCCTATCTGATGACTCAATTGCCTCCCATTAGTGAAACCGTAAACACCAATGGCGCAACTGTTTATATCACCTTTTCTGGTGAACCTGAATTTTTAGGCGCAACCGGATGGACTCTTGATTTGATCAATCAATTTAACCAAAAATTGAATCAAAATTTCACCACATTAAACACTTTAATCCCAGGGATTGTGCCACCAGGTGTGGACACCAGCAAAATCAAATATGCGATTTGGAACTATACTGCCATTTTGGCTAATGAATAAATCTTGATGACTTAATGTATTGTTAATATACATATAATATAATTTAACAACAACATTAAGCATTGAGATATTCATGAAGAAACCGACTATTGATACTGATAACCAAAATGGAAATTCCATTTTCTCAAGATTAAAATCATCTTGGTCTACTTTTTCATCTTGGGTAAAAGATCACCCTCTCCTGACCACTGCAATCATAGGTGGTATAGTAACAGCTGGTATCTTTACAGGAGGCATTCTTTTTATTCCTATGGCGTTGATGGGCTTTATCAGTGCAGGCTGTTGTATCGTCACGGCGATAGCCTGTTTCGTGCAAAGTGGCAATACAAATTCATATGTAGGCGCATCACAAGGCCAACATGATGACTTAATCTCGGCAGGCGTCGATAATGGCGAACTTAGTAAAGCAGGTTGGATATTAACTGGAGTAGCCTGTATCGGAGGAGCGTTAGTCAGTAGAGTTCTTTCCAAACCTTATGAGATGTAGCAAAATAGGTTCTTTGACTAAATTCAAGGAAGATTTGCAACAATGC
>DAHWEW010000242.1:0-3677 GCA_027326225.1 Legionellaceae bacterium | reverse complement strand
TTACCTGTTCCTATTGCCCATACAGGCTCATATGCGATCACACACTGCTGAAACACGCGAGTGCTATCTCCAGTAACAGCAAGCAATTGCTTGGTTAACACTGCTTCAGTCAACCCATTTTCACGTTCAGCCAGGGTCTCCCCTACGCAAAGAACAGGTATCATACCATGTTCTTTGACATGGTGGAATTTTTCTGCGACAAATTTTTCATCTTCGTGAAATAAATTTCGCCGCTCAGAATGACCTACCAAAACATACTGACACCCATAATCATTTAACATAGGTGCGGACAACTCACCTGTAAAAGCCCCCGCATCCTTAGGATAGACATTTTGAGCGCCTATTCCAATATGATGCTCACCTATCAAAGACTGTGCCAAGGGAAGATATATAGAGGGCGGAATAACCACGACAGAGGCTGATCTTTTCGTTGGCAAGCTATTGAGCAGGTCTGTCAACAAAGCTGTTGTTGTTGGCACGCTACCATTCATTTTCCAATTGCCCATTACAAACTTTTGTCTCATATTAAGCCATCGCCTTACCTGGTTTTAAATTTTGTTCAATTTGCTTGATTTGATCAGTCAATTGCTGTGCTTGGATTTCTACTTGTTGGCCATCAGTGCCTTCTACCATGACCCGCAGGAGTGGTTCAGTGCCTGAAGGCCGCAGTAAGACGCGACCATTTCCTTCCAGTTTGGCATTTAAATTATCTACAGCCTGCTGCACTTGTTTATCTTCTGCCAATATCGTGGCATGGTTTGTTTTAACATTGATTAAAGATTGTGGCAGCAAGGTTATTCCATTGCAAAGCTGCTGTAAGTCTTTTTCTTGGCGTACCATGATGGCTAACACTTGTAGTGCGGCAATGATACCATCTCCAGTTGTGGTTTTATCAAGACAAACAATATGTCCCGAAGACTCGCCTCCGATTTTCCAATCCTGTTCTTTGAGTGCTTGAAGAACATAACGATCGCCTACGTTTGTTCTCAAAAAGGGAACATTGAGCTCCGACAGTGCTTTTTCTAAGCCATAATTGCTCATCAGTGTTCCAACAACGCCCCCTTTTAATAGACCTCTTTGCAGCCTATCCTTCGCGATGATATAAATAATCTGATCACCGGTCAAAAGTTGGCCTCTTGCATCGACCAAAATGACCCTATCTCCATCACCATCCAATGCAATGCCAACATCTGCACCATGTTGAATCACATACTGTTGTAACAATTTAGGATCAGTGGAACCACACCCTTGATTAATATTAAAACCGTCCGGTTCATTACCAATAGCAATAACCTCGGCTCCCAGTTCGGCAAAAACATTAGGAGCAACGTGATAGGTTGCACCATGAGCACAATCAATGATGATTTTAAGTCCTGACAAGCGCGTCAAAGAAGGAATCGTTGATTTACAAAATTCAATATACCGTCCTGGAGCATCATCAATGCGCTTTGCTTTACCCAGTTGCGAAGAAGGGACTGTTTCTAATTTCTTATCTATTTCTGCTTCTATTTCTAACTCTACCTGTTCGGGTAACTTCCCCCCATCTGCAGAAAAAAACTTAATGCCATTGTCTTCAAATAAATTGTGCGAGGCACTGATGACAATACCTGCATTGGCACGTAATGTTTGTGTGAGATAAGCAATAGCTGGGGTAGGCATGGGGCCTAGGAGTCGAATATCGACACCTGCAGCGGACAGCCCTGCAGCCAGCGCCGATTCCAACATATAACCGGAGACTCTTGTATCTTTTCCTATAAGCACTTTCTTGCGATGACCATTAGCCAACACTCGGCCCACAGCCCACCCCAATTTAAGCACAAATTCAGGGTTAATATTTGACGCTCCCACCTGTCCTCGGATCCCATCCGTTCCAAAATATTTACGTTGACTCATCCCATATATTCCTTAATCACCCTTTATCAGATTCAAAACATTGAAGATTTGTAGAGGATACTATGGCGTCGATCATTTGCAAAGCTTGATTCGTTTCATCCACATCATGTGTTCTGATGATGGCCACACCCTGAAGCATTGCATACACGGCAATAGCTATCCCACCTGATAAACGCGAGGTAACCTCTTTTTGTAATACTTCGCCAATTGTACTTTTACGTGAAACGCCTAACATCAAAGGCCTATCATGTTTGAGAAATTGCTGCAGATTTTTAATCACATGCAAATTATGCTTCACCGACTTGCCAAAACCAAAGCCCGGGTCAAGTATGATAGACGTGCATGAAATCCCTGCTGTTGTAGAAGCCTCTATGCGTTCTTTGAAAAAGTCATTGATCTCGTCAACCACATCATCTGCATAATAAGGATGGGCTTGCATAGATGGGGGGGTCCCTTTCATATGCATCAAACAGACCGGTACATTCAAACTTTGGGCAGTGAATAAAGCATCTTCTCCTCTTAATGCACTGACGTCATTAATAAATGAGGCACCTGCAGTGACCGCCGCTTTCATCACGGACGCTTTAGATGTATCAATCGAAATACAAATATCACTATTGGCCCTGATGCGCTCAATCACCGGAATAACGCGATCGATTTCTTCTGTGGCAGAGATTGGTATGGCACCTGGTTTTGTAGATTCCCCACCAATATCAATGATATCCGCACCTTCAGCTATCATTTTTTCAGCACGAAGGTAGGCATCATTTGGTTTTAAATATAATCCACCATCAGAAAAGGAATTGGGGGTCACATTCAAGACCCCCATGATGAAAGGTTTTTTTTTCAGATCTTTAGATACTGCAAGCGGTTGACTATACCGATGAAGCCATTGAGAAAATTGTTCACAATTCACTGGTTTTTCTCTACACCGGATCATCGACTATTGATTCAGTTGCCGAGTCACTTTTTCCATCATGACCATCTTTTTTCTCAATATCTTTATGATCCATATGTAATGACTCTAAACCATCTGGAGGTGAAGGCTCCTTACCTGACATGATCTCTTTGATTTGTTCTGCATCGATGGTTTCATACTTAATCAATCCATCTGCCATCATATGCAATTTATCTAAATTACTAGACAGAATGTTATGTGCTTTCTGATAACCCTGATCGATAATTGATCTAACTTCTTCATCAATCAGCTGTGCAGTGTTGTCGGATATTTCCTTATTTTGGCTGACTGAGCGGCCTAAAAATACTTCACCTTCTTCCTGGCCAAAGGTTAACGGGCCAAGCTTAGACAACCCCCAACTGGTCACCATTTTTCTGGCAATTTCTGTGGCTCGCATAATGTCGTTGGACGCGCCAGTCGTGACACTTTCTGGGCCAAAAATCAGTTCTTCAGCAATACGCCCACCAAAAAGACTAGCCAATTGACTATCCAAGCGACGCTTGCTGTGGCTATATCTATCTTGTTCTGGTAAAAACATAGTCACACCAAGTGCGCGTCCTCTGGGAATGATAGAGACCTTGTAGACAGGATCATGCTCTGGAACAAGCAAACCGACGATGGCATGTCCTGCTTCATGATAAGCTGTCAATTTCTTTTCATTCGCATCCATCACCATTGAGCGGCGCTCAGCACCCATCATGATTTTATCTTTTGCCTTATCAAGTAAAGCCGGAATGATATTCCGACACTCCCTAGCAAATTGCGACCGGAGACCCTCCGCGAGTTTTCCGACGCACTCGACTGCCCGCGTGACGCACATGACGTT
>DAHWEW010000241.1:0-3694 GCA_027326225.1 Legionellaceae bacterium | reverse complement strand
CAACCTAAATAAAACCATGAGTCATTTTAAAGAGCTCAGTGATGCAATACGATTTTTAACCATGGATGCAGTCGAGAAGGCGCAATCAGGACATCCTGGCATGCCCCTTGGGATGGCGGATATTGCGACTGTTTTATGGAAAAAATTCCTGAAACATAATCCTAAAAACCCGCGCTGGTTTAATCGCGATCGTTTTGTATTGTCAAACGGTCATGGCTCCATGTTGCTTTATTCTCTTTTGCATTTAAGCGGTTATGCGCTTTCTATAGATGAGCTAAAGCACTTTCGCCAATTGCATTCAAAAACACCAGGTCACCCAGAGTCGACTGAAACACCAGGCGTTGAAACCACAACTGGCCCATTGGGGCAGGGACTTGCTAATGCTGTAGGTATGGCCATTGCTGAAAAAGCGCTAGCAGCGCGTTTCAATGATGACCGACAGCTCGTTCATCATTACACGTATGCCTTTGTTAGCGATGGTTGTCTGATGGAAGGTATTTCGCATGAAGCATGCTCACTAGCAGGAACATTGGGGCTAGGCAAACTCATTGTATTTTATGATGATAATGGCATTTCTATTGATGGGCCTGTTGAAGGATGGTTCACAGATGATACAGCCATGCGCTTTAAAGCGTATCACTGGCAAGTGATTGATAATATAGAAGGCAATGACATCAAAGCCATTGAAAATGCCATCATTAGTGCTCGACAAGAAACGAGCAAACCAACCCTTATCATTTGCAAAACCATCATCGGTCAAGGAACGGCTCTTGCTGGTAGTGAGAAATCACATGGCGCACCTTTGGGTGAAAAAAATATAGAAGAGGCCCGTGCCCGGTTCAACTGGCCCCATGCTCCTTTTGTGATTCCAGACACGATATATGCTGCTTGGAATCATATAGAGCAAGGACAGCATGAGGAACAACAGTGGCTCAAACTTTGTCAAGAATATCAACAAGCACGGCCCGATGATTACGCTGAATTTTTACGCCGGATTAATGGCGACTTACCAGATGTTTGGGCTACAAAAACCAAACTTTTCTTAGAAGACTGTCGCCAGAGCGACAAGGCCATTGCCACACGCAAGGCCTCTCAACATTGTATAGAAGCATTTGCGGCCATCCTTCCTGAGATGTTAGGTGGTTCAGCTGATCTGACAGGATCTAACAATACCGATTGGTCAGGCACCGTTCCAATCACACACGATGAATTCAAAGGAAATTATTTGAATTATGGTGTGCGAGAATTTGCCATGTCTGCCATCATGAATGGTCTTGCGCTTCATGGTGGGTTTATCCCTTATGGCGGGACCTTTTTGGTTTTTTCAGATTATGCAAGAAACGCAGTGCGCATGGCAGCTTTGATGAAGCAACGGGTTATTTTTGTTTATACTCACGATTCAATTGGTTTGGGAGAAGATGGCCCTACGCACCAACCCATAGAGCATGCATCGATGTTGCGTATGACCCCCAATATGCAAGTTTGGCGGCCGGCTTCCCTTTTGGAAACCGCCGTTGCTTGGCAGCAAGCCCTTGAACATCACCAAGGCCCATCAAGCTTGTTGTTAACAAGACAAAATTTACCCCCGCTGACTCACGGGAAACTCGATTCAGAACTCATTGTCACAGGGGGCTATGTTTTACAAGATACCGCGGGTGTCCCTGATGCCATTTTAATTGCAACAGGATCAGAGGTGCAAATTGCCTTGTCCGTTGCCAAAGAGGCTTATCAACAAGGTCTAAACATACGAGTGGTTTCTATGCCTTGTGCGGAGCGTTTTCTTAACCAAGATAGAGCTTATCAGGACAAGGTCCTTCCACCAACCATACGTAAGCGGATTGCCATTGAAGCTCAAGCTACAGCTTATTGGTACCGTTTTGTTGGATTAGATGGCAAGGTTATCGGTCTTGATCGTTTTGGAGCGTCTGCACCTATAAAGGACGTATACAACTATTTAGGCATTACCGTTGAAAAAACAATGGAAGCTTTAAATTCTTTATTTAGTCATGATTCAAGTGCTTAAGCACTGTTATTTGGAGAAGTAGTATGGCAATTCGTGTTGCAATTAATGGTTATGGGCGCATTGGTCGCTGCATTTTAAAGTCTATTTTTGAATACAAGCGTCAAAAGGATTTTACGATTGTTGCAATCAATGATTTATCAGGGATTGCAACCACTGCACATTTAACTCGTTATGACTCAACTCATGGCCGTTTTCATGAAACAGTGGCGATTGACGGAGATAAACTATTGATAGATGGCCACCCACCTATTAAGGTCACTAAGGAAAAGAATCCCAGTGCACTTCCGTGGAAAGAATTAAATATTGACTTGGTTTTTGAGTGCACAGGTCGCTTTACAGATAGAGCAACGGCTCTACAGCATCTGACGGCAGGGGCTAAAAAAGTTTTGATTTCAGCGCCTGGAAAAGACTGTGATGCCACAATTGTATATGGGGTGAATCATCAAACCTTACAAGCTTCTCACCAAATTGTTTCGAATGCTTCATGTACCACCAATTGCTTGGCTCCGATTGTCAAACCACTCAATGATGCTTTGGGCATTGAACAAGGACTATTAAATACCGTTCATGCCTATACCAAAGATCAAATGCTTTTAGATGGCAGTCATCCCGATCTTCACCGGGCTCGATCTGCTACCCAATCTATCATTCCAACCAAAACAGGTGCAGCATCTGCAGTAGGTCTTGTATTGCCTGAGCTTGCTGGTAAATTAGATGGCTTTGCAATGCGTGTCCCTACTTTGAACGTATCTGTTGTAGACTTTACTTTCATTGCTTCTCGTAAAACAACTGTCGAAGAAGTTCATGACATCATGCGGGCTGCAAAAAGCGACATATTACACATCAATGATGAACCCTTGGTATCTTGTGATTTCAATCACGACAAAGCATCGGCCATCTTTGATACCACCCAAACCAAAGTCATGGGACAATTAGTGAAAGTTGTTGCTTGGTATGATAATGAATGGGGATTTTCAAATCGCATGCTCGATACAGCATATCACATGATGAACCTTTAAGGACGAACCATGAATCTCACCAAAATGACTGATCTCAATCTATATCACAAACGAGTCTTGATTCGAGAGGATTTAAACGTTCCCATCATAGATAAGATGATCACAAGTGATCAACGCTTACAAGCAGCGCTACCAACGTTACGTATGGCTTTAGAAGCAAAAGCGGCGGTTATTGTACTCTCCCATTTAGGTCGCCCAACTGAGGGTAAAATGGACAGGACACTTTCATTACAGCCAGTAAGTGATTATCTCAGTGCGCATCTCAACCATCCAGTTCATTTTGTTCGCGACTATTTAGAGGGTGTTCAAGTGAACCCTGGGGAATTGGTTGTTTGTGAAAATGTGCGATTTAATGTGGGTGAAAAAGCCAATGATCCAGAACTTGCCAAACGTCTAGCGAATTTATGTGATATTTTTGTTATGGATGCTTTTGGCACCGCTCATCGGGCGCATGCATCCACTTGTGGTGTCGCTCAATTTGCACCCATTTCTGCCGCAGGACCCTTATTGGTTCGTGAAATTGAAGCGCTTCAACAAGTCCTTAAAAACCCAGAAAAACCCATCATCGCAATTGTTGGTGGAGCAAAAGTTTCTTCGAAATTGTCTTTATTAAAACAAATGGTAACTAGGGTTAATGTGCTTATTCCAGGGG
>DAHWEW010000240.1:0-3700 GCA_027326225.1 Legionellaceae bacterium | reverse complement strand
TGTTTGATTTGGTGGCCAATCATGTTGGAATCAATGCAGGGGATGAGCCTACTCCTTTGCAAAGCAAACTTGGAGAGAACTTATTACTGCAAGAAACACATGAGCGATGGCCCGATATACAATGTCTTGACTATTATAAAACAGGGTCTAAAAGTCGTGGTGTGAATACTCCTTTTTATGACTTAGATTTTGATAAGATTGAGTGCATTTTTGAAACGTTATGGCTGCCTTTTCTCACGCGCTACATCATGGACTATGGCTTTATGGGGGTGCGAGTCGATGCATTAACGCATGTCCCTGCTTTGGTACAACAGCGCCTATTCCAATTGGTGCAGCAATTGGTAAGAGCCCAATTTCAAACAAATGCTTTTATTGTTGGGGAATTAATGATCTCCCCTCCCGAACATTACCTACCAGCGCTTGCCACTACTGGTTTAACCCATTGTTTTAATCCCAATAGCTTCTTTTGGTCACCTTTGATGGAAGGAGGATATATGAATTCCGATGTATCTCCTTTTATTCAAAAAAATCAATCGCTTTCAACAATCGTTTTATCTTCATCGCCTCCATCGCTCCATACCTTTAGACAGATATTGATTAATAACCCCTCTTTTAACCGAACAAAACCATTACAGTCACAGACGATTTATCTCAATCAAGTGAACGATAGCTACTTTCTTGCACTTAATGTTGAAACTTATGATATTTGCCATGGTAAATATCCTATTATCCCTCTTTCTCAACTGACCGAAGCACCTGCTTTACAACTTCAAATATGGGACTATAACCTCACCAATGATTCCTTATCAAAACGAACGATAAAAAAATCCATTCTGAACATGCTCAAAAAGTCAGAGTCGTTACAGAGCCTCATATTTCGCTACCCATCTCCTCAAAAGGATCTTGGTGGAATGGTAGGCGTTATTGGTAATCACGATGTAGGAACATTGTGTGCCAAGGTGATGTTGGATATTGCTTATAGGATAGCTATTGAGACAAAAACGATTCATAGCAAAGCAATAGATTTAGCTCAAACGCTAAAAGACTTGAAAACAGTGATTAAAAGCATCAGGTCTGAAGAAGAATTACTCTTGCAATTGCGGCTCAAATTCAATTTATCCCACTCAGATATGGCCCAATTAAGCTCACAAATTCCTTTACATATGCGTGAAAAAATATTCATTCAGGCTTTTATGTGTTTAGGTGGTTGGTATTCATTAGCAGGTGATGAAGTAGGCTTTTGTCCAAAGCCGGAGGTGTTTAATCAATTTGCTCAAAATAGAGATCTGATTGGCGCCTCCACTCTCTCTGATACACATGGTTTGGAAAAGGATTTACGTGGATTTATCAGCGGAGTCAATCGGATTTTAGCTCTTTTGCCCAGAGCAACCTTAGATGATAAGACCTCCATGCATCAAACGTTACTAAAAGATACAGAAACAGAAGAAATATCACCTCACTTCTTATTTATGGTCGTTCGATATAGTGCCGCCGAAAAAAAATACTACTTAATCGGACATCTCGATTCTCTACTGCCTGGACCATTCATAAATAAGATCATCATAGAGTTATTACAATATCATCCTTGTTTGCGAGCCAAAAACTGCGAACTGATCATGATAGACAAACGTGGACTAACAGAGCAACGTATGCTAGATTTTACGATAACTCACCAAGGACATGTCGAATCAAGCACCGAACCAAGTATTTGTCTACCAACCCCTGCATCCGCTGATTCAAAAACATTTCGTTTTTCGCCTATGATCTTTTCTCTAGGCCTATTTCGAGGACATGCTGAAGAACGTCCTACACAACTCTCTGAAGAAACTCTGATTCCTGTATCATTGGATAACTAGATACCTATTCTACTGAACTTTGGACAAAATCCTTTTATTTATTAGAATACTCATATAGATGACAAAATAGGATAGAATTTAAATGCTAAGCAAACATGTACGTGATATGTTTTTACACGATTTAAGGGCCAAACAACAACAATTGGCCGATCCGTTGATATTACCCTATGTCCATCATCTTGAAGCACGTTACACTTTATTTCAACTAGAAGAGTTATTATTAGGCGCCCACGCTGATATTGAGCGGAAATTAAAAGATTTCCTCCGGGAACGTTGGACTCAACTGAAAAGTTCAGATGCGCAATATCTCCATGATTTTACCAATCCTGCCAACCTGATGTGTATAACAATTGCTAAGCATTTGGAAGCATTTTATCGTCGTTCTTATTTGACCATACTGATGCCAAGCTTAACCTCAGTTGAAGTCACGGATTACATCTCATCTTCCTATACCGATGACTTACAATTACAGGATCTCATTTTATGTGATAGAGATGAACGTCTCATTCATTTACCCGATGTATTAGATTTTGCCCAAGATGATGCGCTGTTAAAACATAACTCTTTATTTTCGGGTTTACGACAGTCACTAAGCCCCACTGAAAGAGAACGCTTTTTATCACGACACGTAGCTGTGAAAGACGCTTATGAAGCATTGGTGGCACGTATGACTTATAAGTATTATGGTCCAACAGCAGGTGCCGCACTTACAAGACTGATTCAAGGCATGCGCGATGGCGGCAAAAACAAAAATGGACAGAAATATGAGTATAATACCGGTTCAGATGCCAATGTAGCCATTGCAGAATTTAGTATATATCTTGATACTTTAGATAAAGTCACTAAAAAGAAGTTGATGAAAGCGCATAAAGTTGATCGTTACCGTAGAGCTCAACCTGAAAAAATATCCATCGAAAAAGTATGGGCAGAACTGACCAATCCCAATCAAGCTACACTACAAACTGAGACCAGATCTTGTACCGATCTCAATGCTAATAAATTAGAAGAGATACTAAAGGATAACCCTAGTCTATATGATTTACACTCTTCTATAGATGAAGTGATGGTAGGGATAAAGAGATTAGACACAACCGTTTCGCAAACCAAAGAGGCGATGTCTCAAGCCCTGGCTACATTAGAAAAACATCCCTCATATGGGCAGAAAGGGGACAAACGACTTTTTCATAAGCTTTTGTTCAATATACAGGACAACATCCCTCTAAGAAGCCTAACCCGTCGAAGCTCCCCTACCCCAGAATTTTTCAAAAAACCAAGGTATGCCAGTGAGGATTTGGAAGCCTTTGATAAATCTGAGGCGCATCAACCTCGCCTATTTGCTTTTCAAGAGAGGGATATTTTATATTTCATCCAGCAATATACCCGCCTGACAGATAGACAATTGAAAGATGCTTTAGCACAAATTTTGATATATATTACCCAGCACTACCCTGCAACTGATATTTCTAAAGCTATTTCAGAATGTGATAATGATGAATCACGCGCATTTATGAAATTAACTGGATTTAAAAGAGAAGATACTTACAGGAGTGCCCCCTCATTTTTAAAATCCAAACCTGTCTCTCAAAAACGAAGCGGCGATGAAGACATTCAGATAGATACAGATCATAAGAAAGCGTGCGTGATGACAGTATAGCATCAGAAGAAACAGGCACTGCATGTGCCTCAGCTGCCTATCAAGCCCCCCCTTCCTTTAATTATTGTTTTTTTTTATTACATATAGTCAAATTATTAACGTTATTGTACTTATCTACTATACTAAATAGAGAGTAACTGTCTTTACTGATTTTAGAACATCCATGTATCAGTTATGGATAAAGAAGCGT
>DAHWEW010000023.1:0-13249 GCA_027326225.1 Legionellaceae bacterium | reverse complement strand
AGGATATTTTCGGAGCATTGCGTGAAGCCATGCATTCAATCCAGCTGAATCATGATCGGGTTTAACATTCAGTACACCCTTTTTGCTAGGATCAGCTTTGGTAAATTTGCGTTTTTCGTCTCTGTCACCAAATGTCCAACCATGACCATCATTTTTGTATGGATGATTAAGTAAGTCCATAATAAAGTGTTCGAAGCCTTTTTTGAATCGATCATCTCTAAGCTTTCTAAAATCCAAAATTGCAGTTCGTGTTGCAAGATCTGCAAGTTTTTGTTGCAATTGATCAGGAGTTAACATTATAAATACCTCATGTTTTTTAAAAAAATCTTCAGTTTATATCGTTATCTATATTTCTTTATTCGCTGGTAAAGGAAATATGAAATCCTTGATATGCAACACGTTAGGTATGGCATACTTTACTAGCAGCAACAAAGTCTAGCATGCGCACGAGAAATACACAATAGTATCATCAGACACAATATGATCTAATATTAATCCAAATGAGTAGGGGAATAAAAGATGATGCAAACAACAAAAACAATCTGGAAAAACGGTCAATTCATACCATGGGAAGATGCTAAGATTCATGTGTTATCGCATACCCTTCATTATGGCGGAGGAGCATTTGAAGGCATTCGATTTTACAAAACGGCAAAAGGACCCGCAATTTTTCGTTTACATGAGCACATCGAAAGACTGTATTATTCTACTCGAGCATTAAAAATGGAATTGCCCTATACCAAAGAAGAAGTAGTAGCCATCATTAAAGAATTGGTATTGATAAACGAGCTAGAAACCGGATATATTCGTCCTATTGCCTTTTATGGATATGGGAAGATGGGGGTTAATCCCATTGGAAACCCGGTTGAGTTAGTCATCGCCTGTTGGCCTTGGGGCGCATACCTCCCTCATGAGAGCATAGATATTAAAACCAGTAGTTACATTCGTATTCATCCAGATTCAACTGTGGTTGATGCGAAACTGTGTGGCCATTATGTGAATAGTATTTTGGCTTCTTTAGAATTACAAGGTACGCATTACCATGAGGCGTTACTTTTAGATAGCAAAGGTCACATCACCGAAGGGGTGGGTGAAAATTTTTTCATGGTGAAAGATGGTGTGATTTACACCCCAAATCTGGGTGGAATTTTATCAGGGATCACCAGGGATACCGTGATAAAATTAGCCCGTCGATTAGATATCACTTTGATTGAAACAGATATTTCCCTTTATGATGCTTATCAAGCAGACGAAGCCTTTTTTACAGGTACCGCGGCAGAAATCACAGCCATTCGATCAATAAACGATAAATGCTTAGGAACACTTGCCATAGGTCCTGTTACCTCTAAGATCAAACAAACCTATCTTGATCTGGTCGAAGGAAGACATAGTGAATGGTCTGATTATTTGACTTTTATCAACGTAGAAAGATAGATATCGCTTCTAACCTGGGTGAAGCGTAGCATAACCCAGGTAGGAAACTGTTCAAATGAGCCGTAAGATGATTTTGACGCATCGATTTTCGTGTGGAATTCTTTCTAAAGCCCGGAGACGTCGAAATTTCCGGACTAGAATTCCTAAATTTGTTTGTTACGTTCAGATCTTCAGATTGGCGAAGTCTTTGCTCGCGCAGCACCCTCTTCTGATTTTTCTTCTGGCGGGATTGGAAAAAATTGTGATGACGTGGCCATCATGGAAGCACCAGCCTGTTCTAACAAGGCAATAACTTGGGCTTTATTTTCTAAATTAGCACTAGATCGGACAAAATCTAATGCGGTTCTACCAGTTGGTGAGTAAGCATTAACATCTGCCCTGTGTGTATATATCAGGACTTTCATTACAGCTGCATCGCCGATAAATGCAGCTTGCCTTAGTGCTCTATTAAAATCAGTAGTATCATATTTCCCACTACCGTTTGCTTTTAATTCCAAGTATCTACGTATTAAAACATCTAGCGATTTATGTATCTCAGACTCTTGCTCAATCAGGGTTGAAATAAATGGAAAATATCTACAGGAATCTTTAGGAAAAGTTTTTGCTGCTGTAACGTAGCTAGCATAAAATGATAAAGAGCATATTTTTGTTAGTATATCCGTATCGTTCATTGAGCGAAGGGAGCGTTTGATTACAGACAAATTCACCTTATCATATTGAGGCATAACATCTCTCAACATCAGTGAGTTTATCATTATCATCATTGCTTCTCTTTGCTTTTGATATTCCTGAGCTTTTGTTGCAGGTGTATTGAATATTTCCAATGACATTTTATAGGAGGCATTTGGGCGTAAGCACTCTTTAAATTTCTCGGTTTGTGGATGATCGGCAAAGTATGTTATCAAATCATCATGAGAAAAACATACACGTAAAATGTCTGCATAAGATCGTGTTATACTTTGAGATAAAATTTGTAGCTCAAGGGCGTCTAAATCTAGCATTGTAATATGATGTTTCGCATTGGATAACATTTGTGCTTCAGTCTTATCACTTTGCATTGGTTCTGTAGGAAAGATCCATTTTGCCGCAGCGATTTTCACACCAACATCATTAGTTTCGGGATTATATATTACAGTAACAAATGCTCTGCCTGTAACATTATAGTTTTTACCTATGTGTTGCTTGACTGTTATATAGGCAGGTTCAATAATGAATATATGCTTTGCATATTGTGATGTATTTGTCAGGTATTGTTGGTGCAATCTCTTTAATTGTGCAAGCAGCGCTTTCCTATCTTTCGCGTAGTAAACGTCACTCCCACCCCCATCAGAGCGATCAGCAATTTTTATAAAAAATCCGTTTGAGCCATCAATAGCACTCACATCAACTACAGTAGGGTTAGTATCATTGCTCCAATAGGCAATTGGTTGCTGCTCTGTAGCGGGCAAGAATTTTTGCATGAGGAAATACCAAAATATTTTGTGCATTTCCATGGCTGTAAGTGCTAATGGCGCGGCAATAACATGAGAGTATTGTTTACTCCAAGCATAGGAAATATGGGAAACCAAACGACCGACTTGGCTGTATGGTAATACGCGCTGTTTACTCGAAGCCAAATCCCGTGCATCTAGGGCAGATTCAACAGTGTTGCATTGGCGTCTAGTGATAGGTAAGTATATGGATTCAGGTTGCATAGCATCATAAGGCAATTCGCCAAATAATGGTGTTAATATTGCATCAGTAGCCTTCTGCATATCACGTAAGATGATAGCAGGAACTAGCCTTCTATCAAATCCCTCAAGACCGGCACCTAAGCCGTCTCCAATGTCTATGATTTTTACCGTACCATCTAGTGTAATTTTAAAATCTAGTTTTAATGATGCTACAGTATTAGGCATATTCAGGTTCCTTAGGGTAAAAATTTGGTAGCATAATAGCATGATTTTGCAATTTTTTAAACGAATAGATTTCAAAACCGCCTATCCAGCTTAAAAACACCCACTCTTCAGATCAATTAGAGGCTATTGTTAATTGCTTGTTATCACTTACGTATCGCGACTTGTTCATATATGGCGCTGTAAGAAAAAAATGATATGGATAGATGCGTGATTCAAAACCTGGGTTACGCTATGCTTCACCCAGGCTACTTTTTACTTCATTTCACAGGCTTCATTTAGGCAAGAAACCTAAGTCTCTTTGAACGATTTTGATTTCCTTTTTCACGCTCGTCTTAAATAACCGATTTTGATCTTGACTTTGGTGAGACTCATAATTGCTTATGGCTCGTCTCAAGGTTTCACTACATTCAGCTTTTTCTCTTCTAAGAGCTTTTGGGGCAGATATGATGGCTCCAAATTGACATAATGCACTCACTAAGCGTTCTTTTGGAGGTGGCTCGCCTTCAGATCCTGGAAGTTCTGGAGTGGTACAACGCTTAGCGATTGAATCGATACTCATTGCGTGTTCTTTGGCTGGCTTCTTTTGAGTACCCGATTCAATTCGAAGCCGTTCAAACAAACCAGGTTCAGCGTCTGCAATTTGTTCAAGTGTCATTTTAAATCGCTTAAGAAAGGGCTCGCTAACCCAAATATCAGCGTCTATTGAGAATTGACATAAATGAACATTACCTATATCGATAAATCTGGCATTTGCATAGAGAAAACGTGCAGGATTTGTGTCACTAGGAAATTGTTGATTAATCGTATCAATGAGTTGTCGTGCTGCAACTTCTGAAATATTGATAAAGAATTCTACATCCAACATTTTTCCAACATAACCTTCAGCTTGCTGAAAACGGGCTTTAGTTAGCTCTTCTTTACATTCAAACATACGAAGAATGGTGATTTCAACAAAATCCGTATTTTCAGTACTGAGTCCAAATGATTGGCCGATGCTTCTAATTTTTCTCTGAAAGGCTTCAAAACCAGGAGATTTTCTCTCTGAATATTTCACATAAGCTGACAAATCTCGTGGATGAGCCAAAATCTCATCCATGTTTTGTTTGATGAGCGCCATATTCTTCAAAACACTCATCAACGATAAGCGAACTGCAGGAATACCATTTCTGTTAAATTGAGGGGTATATTCACAACTATTAGGACCAAAATGTTGATTGATTCGATAAACAAATTGATAAATGGAGGGGAGTGAAAGTTGTAAATCTAAAAAACAATTTTCAGGTGTTTTAGTGCTATCACCAAAGTGACAACTCATTGGAGATTCGACAATGTTAGCAATGCGTAAGAGCGTATGTTCAAAGATATCTGAATAATGTGTATTGAAATGATATTTTAAGAGATGGGTATTTAAGTCAGCGACTAATTGAGCATATGTATAGAGTTTAAAGGGTAAACTATACGCATTCAATTCTTCAGCGCGGGCTTTCATTTGCAGTATGATACTCTGACAATCCTCGACGGTTTGTATGGTGGAATTGGTATTCACAACCATCGCCCCAATCTTATAAACGGATATTTTCTTCAGCACTCGCCTACCCTTTTCACTGATGGTCGTGCTGTGATCGGTTGTACTTGACCCTTGACCCATCACAGAATAAGAGGCAACTCTTCGAGAGTCTGATTTGAAACTGTGTTCTTCAAGAGAATCCAACCCACGGCTTCCACCCCCTCGAGTCGTATCTCCTCGGTAAGTGACTGGCTCTGCAAATCCTTTATAGGCCGGCTCCTCACTGATCAGATCATATTCCACGAACACCACCACAGATTCATTTTGCTTGAGTTGTTCAAAAGATGCAGGCGCTGAAGCTTCTAACTGTTGTTCAATTTGGGTAGGAATTTCAATCGCTTTTATTGTACTAGCCCCGGGAACAGCAGTTTTACCTTGTCTATTCAAACAAGTCATACTACCTCTGACTTTTAAATGATCAAGTCTTAATCCCGTTTCACCATTCATAGTATAGGAAATTGCTAAAACACGCTTTTCATGACCGTCACTATTAAAAACGGGAACAAATTCAGCTTCTGTAACCCCTGAACAATCCACGTCACTCTCTGGATGACTTCCGGCCATTGCCGTCACTACTGTCGTCAGAGAAGCACTATCAGCTCCTCGTTCGTTCACAATCATATATTCAGCACATAAACGTATGATCAATTCTTTTAGCGTACCTGAACCACATTGTTTAGGCACACTGATAGCACTCAAATCCACATCAAAAGACTCACTTTGCACCAATGGCAGTACCTCTTGTGCATCAGCCTCACCTCGAATACTTGGTTTGATCTGTAGATTACCAGCTATGGTTTGCGAGTTCCCTTGTTTGATATCCCTAATCACGCCCTGATTGATGGTAAATGTCTTCTCTCTTTTTTGTGCATCTGCAGATTGAGCCAAACTTGATAGTGCCCCTTGTAGTAGAGTGGGTAGGTCTTGTTTCATTTATTCTCTCCAGAGGAATTGATAAAAAATGTGTACTTTTATCACACAAACGGTTATCTTACAACTCATGAATATGTAGATAAGTTGGAGACGATTTGCTCTAATAACACACTCAAACGACATCCTGCGAGTATGATCTGTTGTTCTGCTGCCTTTTGGGTTAACTGCTGATACCTGCTTGTCGGGATATGATCTTCTGGCAAGAGATGATAAGCGATAGAAATTGCGATTTGGTGAGATGCTTCAGCCCAGTGTGCTGGAACTAAATCCATTTTATCACTCTCACAAATGATGGCGGACTGGATAGTCCTCATTTTCTTTTTACTATTTCGGTGTGACTCTTTCAATAATCCACCGCCCCTATCCCAATATGCATGGAGATTATTGGCAATTGCATTTTTATAAAGTGGGACTAAGTTTCCTCCTCGATCGCCCATAGGTAAATCCTTACTCACTCGTGTGATGGCATGCATGGGCTGATGTATATCTCCCACCACATGAATCAAGACACGAAGAGCAATTCCCTTATCAAAATCAGTAGGATATTTGTTTTGAATGAGGTGAATGGCATTTTCAATAGCCCACAATGCATTGATTTCCTCGGTATTTGGCAAAGCCGTACCGTCTTGTGAAAAGGGCAAATCAATATAATGCATCACCGAATACCACTTGATATCTTGATAGGATAATTGATCAAGCCAAGTTGCGGCATTTACAAAGTTCATTGGTTTATAAACTTTGTCCAGCGCTTGATTATAACGAGTCAATACTTCTCTTGCATGATCACTCAAGCGATCATAAGCAATTTGAGCAATCATGCGATGGCCTTGTGCATTCCATCCCAATACAATCATAGAGTGCAAAAAGCCAAATAAGAACAGATAAAAGCGGATGGACTTCAAGGGCTATCCCAAATAGGGTGACCAAGCAGGCTCTTGTACATCGCCAAGGCTTGCAGGTAATCGCATTTTAATGCGGCCATCAACGGATACAATGGCTAATATGCCTCTGTCATTGATATGGGTTGCATACAAAATCAAGCGCCCATTAGGAGAGATAGATGGTGATTCATCGAAAGGAGATGAAGTCAATGCCGTCACTTGTCCAGAGGCGATATCTTGAATCCCAATATTAAATTGTCCCTCTTCGCGATGCAGCATGACAATCGCTTTTTGATTGGGTGTATATGACGCACGAGCATTGTAATTACCCACAAAAGTAACACGACTGATTTGACCACCCGGTAATGACATACGATAGATTTGTGGTGAGCCCCCTCGTCCTGAAGTAAACAACAGTGCATGACCATCTGGAGAAAATCTAGGCTCAGTATCAATCGCATCACCAAACGTTAATTGCGTTATGTGCCCTGAGGTCATATCTATGGAATAAATCTTAGGATTACCTCCTTTGGATAAAACAACAGCCAATTGCCGCCCATCTGGAGACCAAGAGGGGGCGCCATTAATGCCCGGAAAATCCGTCAACAAACGACGTTGTCCTGTTTCAACAGAAACGGTGTAAATTTGGGCACGTTTTCTCTCAAAAGAAACATAAGCAATTTCTCGTCCATTAGGAGACCAAGTCGGTGACATGATAGGCTCGCTAGAGACCAAAAGACTCTGAGGATTACTCCCATCGACATCAGCCACGTCTAAACTATACTTTTCTCTATCGCCACTCCTTTGCACCACAATATAAGCAATTCGAGTTGAGAAAATACCCCGCTCACCCGTTAATTTTTGATACACCTCATCACTGATATGATGCGCAAGAGATCGAAGCTCGTTCCCACTGACTTGATACTCTTTTGCTAACAAAAGCCGTCCATGCGCTGCTGCATCATGCAGCTGGAAGCTGATTTTATATCGATTGCCACCCACAGGCTGTATAAATCCTGATAAAACACTATCAGCACCCGCTTGGCGCCATAAACTTATCGACGATTGAGATGTCTGTGACTGCATGGGGGTTTTAATGATCTTAAATTGCCCAGACATTCCCAAATCATTTTCAATCACTGAGGTGACTTGTGCTTGACTATCGCCTTGAAAGGAATTAATCGCAATAGGTAATAGCGCATTGATCCCTTGGGTCAATTCTAGATCGACCGCAAAAATATCTCGGCCAAACAAGATCAATAAACAAACAATGATAAAACGATGCTTCACTTCCTACCCCCTAGCACTCTCTGGTCGTACGGTTAAACTAATATCACGAAATAAATTAAAAGTATCAGGATCAGTCGGGACTGGCAGTGGTGATGCTTTATATATGGCTGACTGCGCTGATCTATCCAGAATTGGATCCCCACTACTTCTGGTTAAGCTCACTTCAAGCACCACACCGTTCGGAGCAAGCCTGATGCGAAATTGGCTGGACAAATGACTGTCCACATTCTCCGGTAATATCCATTGCCTACTAATGGCACTGATGATTAAGGCTTTGTACTTGTTCACTTCCCCTGCGAGGGCTGCATCCTTTTCAGCTTTTAAAGAAGCTTCTTTTGCGGCGGCAGCAGCGGCTGCTTGTTGTTTTTTTTCTGATTCTTCTTTGGCTTTTGCTTGACGCTCTTCTTCCTTACGTGCAAGTTCTTCTGTTTTCTTCTTTTGTAAGTCAGCCAATTTCTTAGCTTCTTCAAGCTGTTGCTTTTTGACCTCGGCCAGTTCCTTTTTCTGTATTTCTTTTTGTTTGGCCAATTCTTTGAGGTGATTTTGCTCTTCTGCCAATTGTTTTTTTCTTAAGGCTTCAAGCTTGAGAGCCTCTGCCTTCATTTTTTCCAATCGTTTTTGTTCTTCAAGGCGCTCTTTTTTGGCGGCTTGTGCTTGCTCTTTGAGTTGTTTTTGTCTTTTTTCCTCAGCTTGTTTTTGTAAAACACGCTCTTCTTTTAAGCGATTGACTGTTTTCATGACCTCTTGACTATCTACACTGACCGCTTTAATCGGCTCTGCTTCAGGCTGTACCGATAGTGGTTCAGGACGACCAACATTTGCAACTGTGCCTGGGATCAACACAGGTGTTTCATGACTGGTCGATTCAATCAATAACATCAGCGCCAATAAAATATGGAATGAAACTGCAATAATAAATGCATTTCGATAACTGGTAGGCAACATCATGCGGGATTCTCCTCAGAAGTATCCGTGAGTAAGCCCACTTGTTCAGCACCCGCTTGTTTTAATAAGCTCATAGCCAAAATCACCTTCCCATAAGGAACGCCCTCATCACCTTTGACCAGTACATTTAAAGCTTCTTTGGCATCTCGGGCTAATTGCAACTCGGCAGCCACACGAACCATCAACGCTTGTGAATCCATGGGGACATTGGGTGTTGTACTCAAGTTCAAATAATAAAGGCCGTCTCTATCAACGGAGACAATGATAGGTTCTCTATCAGCAGCTTTCAGAGATTCTGCCCGCGCTTTGGGTAAGTCAACGGTCACCCCTTGAGTCAAAATAGGCGCTGTGATCATAAAAATAACCAGCAACACAAGCATCACATCAATGTAAGGCACAACATTGATCTCAGCAATAGGGTTTTTTCGTGGATTTTTTTTCTTCAACATTCGATTATCCTCTATTGGGGACGGCCGTTTGTTCTGAAATCAGTGCAACAAATTCTTCCTGAAATAAGTCATAACGATTCAACAACGAATTAGCCCTGGTGGTGTATCGATTAAAAGCAATAACAGCAGGAATTGCAGTAAATAATCCTAAAGCTGTCGCAACCAATGCTTCTGAAATACCCGGAGCCACCATAGCAATCGTTGCTTGCTGCGCATGTCCTAAGGCCTGAAAAGATGCCATAATACCCCATACTGTGCCAAACAAACCGATATAAGGCGAAATAGATCCCACTGACGCAAATAGGGATAAATGTTGCTCAAGACCCTCCGCTTCCTTAGCATGACTGATTTGCATGACCCGTTGTATGGGCTCAAGCTCCACCAACCCAAGTTTACGCAATCGCAAGAACTCTTTAAATCCTGAATGAAAAATGCTAGCCATCCCCAATCTGTCAGCAACATTGGTGTCTAAATCAGCATAAAGTTTGGTCAGATCTGAACTTTCCCAAAAACGATGTTGAAAAGCATCATATTCTTCCTTTTTACGATTAAAAAACCATGCACGTTGTAAAATAAGCGTCCATGATATCACAGATGCCACAAGTAAAATCAACATAACCAATTTCACAACAACGCTGGCATGCCAAAAATAGCCCAAAATACTGAGATGATTATCCACTTTTACCTCCTAATCATTTTCAACCATCGCGATACCAAAATGCTGATAAGCCAAAGCACTAGCCACTCGACCACGTGGGGTACGCATTAAAAACCCTTGTTGGATGAGATAGGGTTCAATCACATCTTCGATAGTACTTTTCTCTTCGCCGATTGCCGCCGCAATACTATCAATGCCAACCGGTCCGCCATCAAAGCGCTCAATCACCGCCAGCAATAATTTTCTGTCCATGATATCAAATCCATGTTTATCAACACTTAACATTTCTAAAGCCAAATGAGCCAGTTGATGGGTTATCATGCCATCTCCTTTCACTTGTGCATAATCTCGTACTCGTCTTAAGAGTCTATTTGCTATCCTTGGTGTGCCTCTGGCACGAAGCGCAATTTCATGAGCACCTCCATCAACCGTACTCACAGAGAGTAAATTCGCTGAACGCGTCACAATTTGGGTTAAGGATTCTACGGAATAAAAATCTAAGCGCTCAACGATTCCAAAGCGATCCCGCAATGGTGAGGTAAGAGATCCTGCCCGAGTTGTCGCACCAATTAAAGTAAATGGCGGAAGCTCCAACTTAATAGAGCGTGCTGCAGGCCCCTCACCTATCATGATATCTAACTTATAATCTTCCATCGCAGGATATAAAATTTCTTCAATCACTGGACTTAAGCGATGAATCTCATCAATAAATAAGACATCATTTTCTTGCAAATTCGTAAGAATCGCTGCAATGTCACCCGCTCTTTCAAGCACAGGACCTGATGTTTGTCGCAAATTAACGCCCATTTCATGGGCAACGATATGTGCAAGCGTTGTTTTCCCAAGTCCTGGTGGGCCAAAAATCAGAACATGATCAAGCGCCTCATTGCGTCGCAATGCTGCATCAATAAAAATGCGCAATTGCAAACGCACTTCATCTTGACCAATATATTCGTCAAGACTTAAGGGTCGTATCGCTCTATCGATGATCTCTTCAGATGCATTCGGTTGCACGCTGATCAAACGGTCGCTTTCTAACATGAAAAAGACAGGCTCAGTGATGGTTAACGCATTCTAACACAGCTTCAATATCTATATCATCTTTGGAAACAAGAGATTCATCTTCTCTCATCTTTCTGTATACTTAGTCAATCATTCCCCATCAAATCGCATCAAAAATGACCAATACCCCGAGCAAACATACCAGGCTTGTATCCTTAGATGTTTTCCGTGGCATTACGGTTGCTTTGATGATCATTGTCAATAGCCCTGGAAATCAAACTAGTTACACCTGGCTTTCGCATTCGACTTGGAATGGATGCACACTTGCTGATCTTGTGTTTCCTTTCTTTATCTTCATAGTAGGGCTGTCCTCAACCTTCACCTTAAGCAAAGCGCTTGCTAAAAATGCAACGACTTATGCTTTATTTATAAAAATTTTAAAACGATCAGTGCTGTTGTTTTTTATCGGTGTATTGCTTAACGCGTTTCCCAACCACTTTGATTGGGCCACCCTTCGTATCTTTGGCGTGCTGCAACGGATAGCCATTTGTTATTTTTGTGCAGCAATCTTATTTTTGACAACTCGCATCTCTTCCCAAGCCTTCATCATGTTTGCACTGGTGATAGGGTATTGGTTAATCATGACCCTCATCGCACCACCAGGCTTTGAGAAACCCATGCTTACTCCACAAGGAAATATAGGCGCTTATTTGGATTCACTCCTATTCTCAAGCGCTCACTTATATGGGAGAGTGTATGATCCTGAAGGACTTTTAAGCACACTCCCTGCCATTGCCACAGCTTTGCTAGGCAATTTAACTGGGGCATGGCTTTTATCTGAACGCTCTCATTATCAAAAAATAACAGGAATGACTGCGGCTGGATTTATGGCCTTGTTAACCGGCTGGCTTTGGGGCTTATGGTTTCCTATCAACAAATCCCTATGGACGAGCTCTTATGTATTATGGACAGGAGGATGTGCGCTGTTGATATTGGCCAGTTGTTATTGGTTTATTGAAACAAAATCTTGGAACAAATGGTGTAAACCTTTTGAGATCTTTGGTGTCAATGCCATGCTCGCTTACATTTTGCATGTGGTGTTTTTGAAAATCCAAGCAAACATCAAGATGCCGTTACAAAATGGTACAACCGGTAATTTGCGTTTATCGATCACAGAACATTTATTCAGCTGGGCATCCTTACCCAATGCCTCTCTTTTATATGCAATCAGCTACACCCTACTTTGGTTGATTTTGATAAAATTGCTGATGCGAAAAAATCACAAATCAAGAAAGGGTTAATTCTGTATCGGGCACAAAATAGAAATCCGCGCTGAAAATATTATCATCAGGGATCCCTAATCTTCGTGCTTCTTTTCTATCTTCATCATATTGACTGATGATCGTAATGTCAGCGGTTTTATTTTTTAGAGTATGCTCCACAAGCTGGCGCAATAAAGACATGGTTGTAGAGGCATCTTGTTGGCTATTTTGTCCTAATGTTTTAAACAATTGGTATCGGTAAGATAAGCATAGGAAGATATTAGGAGCTATCTCGATGGGTCTATTATTATATTCGACACTGAAATCAATATTTGGATAAAAATTCACCTCTGGATTATATTTTTTCAACAATGAAAGTATGGCAAAGACATGTAATTCATTGGTATTAGAAATGAGATAGACTGGCTCGGTCTTCGCAATATCGATAAGCTCTGGGAAGCGTTTTGCCATCTCGTCATCCATCTGAATAGTTGCATCCCAAGCGTCCTCCAAAGCTTGATATTTGGGGTCGCTCATTAAATATTCTTGAGTTGAATCATTTTTTTCTAACTTTTCTGTCTCTATAAAATCGAAAATAGCAGCGAGTTTCATCATAAACTCTCGGGTATCCATTTTACCACGCTTATAGGGTTTAATCAGCGTTTCAAAATGCCTCATATTTTGATAATAAACCCAAGCAATATTTGAGTAAGATTGAAACATGCTAGGACAATAATTGAAGCAACTTGTTGAATATAAGTCACACAATCTAGCAAACTTGTTAATGCTTGCGCTATCAGGGAGCAAAGTGTGGATCGCAGATAAATTGACAATGCAGGGCATGGATATTACCTCATGACAAAATGATTAAATATGGAGCATGGTATTCGAAAATATGATGTCAATCAAGGGAAAAAAAGCCAGGGTTAA
>DAHWEW010000239.1:0-3726 GCA_027326225.1 Legionellaceae bacterium | reverse complement strand
AAGAATATTAAAATTGAAGAATTACCAAAAGTTCCAGCACCTGACATACGTTTAAATAACTTAAGAAAAGAATTAGGAATTAATATCAATAGTGTAAATAATCCTGATGATTTTTTTGATAAGCAGTCACCTCAAAATCACGGGCAATGGTATTGTCATACCCACTTAAAAATAAAGCGGCGGTTCCCCCCAATCCTTTGTCTTGCTTTTTAACCGTAACCTGTTCTAAGTCAATATCATAAATCCATACATGTTGACCATCAGCAATCACCCATTGTGCCATTGGCTTTTTGGATTCCCAACGAAAATGCCCAGGCCGAGACAAGGCCATGGTTCCAGAGGAATGAGAAACTTCTCTGGTATGCGCCCGAACGACTTGATCAAACGAAGCACTCATGGTGTGAATTGAGTTTAATTTTGACTGTAACCTATCCGTGGCGGAATCACAAAAAATCTGATTTGCCCAGATGAGCCCAAGTATGAACAGCACTTTTCTCATAAATCCTCACTGACAGAAGGCGCCAAAACATCGCGAAAACCTCCATCCAGAGGTCCCACAATACCTGTTCGTTCCATCTCTTCAACAAGCCGGGCTGCGCGATTATAGCCAATTTTTAGTCGCCGTTGCACAGCAGAAATGCTCGCTTTACGAGATTGAATCACAAACTCCACCGCTTGATCATAAAGCGGATCCATTTCTTCTGTAGATTGGCCTTCATCCCCCATCATACCATCTATCCCCTCACCAAAATTTCGGGTGATTTCATCAATATATGCAGGTTGACCTCGAGCACGCCAATCATCAGCCACACGATGAACTTCTCTATCATCCACAAATGCGCCATGCACCCGAAGCGGTGCGCCTGTTCCAGGTGCTAAAAACAACATGTCACCATGTCCAAGTAATTGTTCAGCCCCTTGCTGATCAAGAATGGTACGTGAATCAATTTTTGATGAGACTTGAAAAGAGATGCGAGTCGGAATATTGGATTTGATAAGACCTGTTAATACATCAACCGAAGGTCGTTGGGTAGCCAAAACCAAATGAATACCAGCAGCACGTGCTTTTTGTGCAATACGAGCAATCAATTGCTCTACTTTTTTGCCAACCACCATCATCATGTCGGCCAATTCATCTATCACCACGACAACATAAGGTAGCGTTTGCAGAAGAGGAGCTTCCGTATCCATCGAATCTGTAGATTTCCACAACGGATCGGCTAAAGGATGACCTGCAACTTCTGCTTCGGACACCATTGTGTTAAAGCCCGCCAGATTACGAACACCTAAAGAAGCCATCAAACGATAACGCCTTTCCATTTCTTCTACACACCAACGAAGTGCACTTGCCGCCTCTTTCATGTCTGTGACCACGGGTGTTAACAGATGCGGGATCCCATCATAGACAGATAACTCGAGCATTTTGGGATCAACCATGATCAAACGAACTTCATCAGGCGTAGCTTTAAAGAGTAAACTCAGAATCATGGCATTAATACCTACTGATTTCCCAGAGCCGGTGGTTCCTGCAACCAGTAAATGAGGCATTTTTGCCAAATCAACTACCATCGGATGACCTGCAATATCCACCCCTAAAGCAAGCGTTAAAGGAGAGTGGGCTTGTTGATATACGTCGGCTGATAATACATCAGACAGACACACCATCGCACGATTATGGTTTGGTAATTCGAGACCCACTACTGTTTTTCCAGGAATGATTTCAACCACACGCACACTGGTGACAGATAAAGAGCGAGCCAAATCTTTTGCCAAGGCTGAGAGTTTGCTGACTTTTACACCTGCGGCCAATTGTAATTCAAATCGAGTGATCACAGGTCCTGGATGCACCGAGACCACATCGGCTTCAATCCCAAAATCAAGCAAATGTTGCTCTACGTCACGTGACAAACCCTCTAATTCTTGATGAGTATACCCACCCATTGGCTCTCCAGGTTGTCCCTTTTCTAAGAGAGATAATGAAGGGAGCTCTCCTGTGACTTGCGATTTAAAAGCCACAGGAAGGGTTTGAACTTTGACCTGGGGTGGCTTTTCTATGACTGGGGTTTCATTTTCTATGGGGGCCACTAAAGGAGGTGTGCGTGTCTTTTTGGATTTGATAGGAGGTCGATGCTCAATGAGTGAAGGAGCAATAGCTCTCTTTCTATTCTTGAATTTAGCCGTGCCTGTGGCCACAAGACGCAAACTCATACGAGACAGCATCATGAAGATTCGAAGTGCAAGCAGGGTATAGTAGCCAATCTTTTCTGTCACATAAACCCAAGAAAGCCCAGTCAACCAAGTCACGCCTACCAAAAACATAGCAAGAAGCAATAAAGATGTACCCTGTAGGTTCAGTGCATGAGTTAAACTGGCCGCACAGGCCTGCCCCCAAAGACCACCCATACTATAAACAGAAACACTCGATTTTTCGCCGAGATCCAAACCAAATAGACCACACCCACCCGTAAGCATGAACAAAAGTCCTACGCTTCGAAGCAATAGTATGGGTGTATTGACTATTTTTGCATTTCGATAGTCTTGCATAAAGATCCATGCAACATAGACAAAACAAATGGGTATTAGATAAGCAAGAACACCAAATATGTAAAAAAGTCCATCGGCGATATATGCGCCCACATGCCCACCTGCATTGCCCACAGCAGCAGAAGACAAAGCTTTGTGAAAAAACCCTTGATCATGAGCGTGGTAGGTTGAGAGTGATAACAAAACAAACAAAGCTGTCGTCAACACCAGAATGAAACTACCCTCACTGACTCGTTTGGCCACAAAAAGTGGCAAGGCGGCTTTAGGGTTGCCAGCCTGATAACCCATTCTCTGTTTTGCCATAGGTATTTTAAAGCATCGTTTTTTATCATACTATTCGACATATTAACATAAGCTCTGGAGGATCTTAAAATGAATATTGAGCCTTCCGTAGTCCAAAAGGAAAACAGATAACATGACCTCTTCAAATCACCATCGCTTGATCATCCTTGGTTCGGGACCTGCAGGATATACTGCCGCAGTTTATGCTGCTCGAGCCAATTTAAATCCAGTTCTTATCACGGGTTTAGAACCAGGAGGACAGTTAACGACAACCACTGATGTGGATAATTGGCCAGGTGATGTCGAAGGCTTACAAGGACCTGCTCTGATGGAGCGAATGCAACAACATGCAAAACGATTTCATACGCGCATTATTTCTGATCACATCACCGAAGCCGATTTGCAAGTTCGTCCTTTCAAATTAAAAGGGGATAGTGAAACCTACACCGCAGATTCAATCATCATAGCAACGGGCGCTTCAGCGCGATATTTGGGGTTGGAATCAGAAAAAGCGTATCAAGGGAGAGGGGTTTCTGCTTGTGCAACCTGTGATGGTTTCTTTTATCGCAATAAAACGGTCTGTGTGATTGGAGGAGGAAACACTGCTGTAGAAGAAGCACTTTATCTATCCAATATTGCCTCCTCTGTGACTCTCATTCATCGCCGTGATACGTTACGGTCGGAAAAAATCCTCCAAGATAAGCTGATGGAAAAATCACGCTCGGGTAACATCAAGCTGATGTGGAATTACACCTTGGATGAGGTCCTTGGTGATGAGAAAAAAGTCACTGGCGTTCGCGTACAGCATGTCAATAACAAACAATTTGAAACACTCACCCTAGATGGCGTATTCATCGCTATTGGTCATACACCGAATACTGAGCTATTCAAAAACCAGCT
>DAHWEW010000238.1:0-3729 GCA_027326225.1 Legionellaceae bacterium | reverse complement strand
CATAAGAGCTCAGTCCAATAAAAAATGAGATTCATTTTCTTTTTAGAGCGAATTTGTCCAATCTCTGTCACTAGAAATTCAGGTTTTGCGACAATTGGGCAAAGCGGTCGCTGATGTTTATCAAAATAGCCTTTAAAATTAATATTTAAGCCAAAATGCCCTGCGTGACCGAACGTTTCACATTCGTTGTCTTGTTCTAAATAACGTCTAAACGATTCCTCACGTTCATCCAAGCAACAAATCACTTGATAAAATGGTTTAGATTCCATGATGGGTTTTGGTTGCGTGACGTAGGAGTTGAGAAACTGATGATAAAAGGTACGTTCAAACGCTTTATGCAATAATTCTTGTCGCGAAAGATCACTGAGAAAGGGAAGTGCATGGGTAAATGCTTGATGTAAATGGGGATGTTTAAATAGCTCATAAAAGAAATGATGAATAAAAGTTGTTGAATGTAAATAGGTTGTTTCGTAACAAGGAATGGCAGGTAATTTTTTGCTTATTGACTGAATGGCAGCAAGTTCACATAACACTAAGAGGCTAACAAACTCCGTCAAATCTACTTTAATGTCATGTTTTCTTATCCATTCAGGATGGTGACTTAAACTTTTTATGAATCCCGCCCAACCCTTGTATCGATAAACCAATTGAAAAAAGTAATTGGGTAAGTCCTGTTCAGTGATTTGTAATGTATTTAGCATCGATTGAAGAGCTTCTGTTACCCTGAAGGGCATAAACTGAGTCATGAGTAAGCTAAGCATTTTGAGAAAGTTCGAATCTATGAAAGAGACTTTAGAATGCATGGCACAAAAATGATGCCATAATCCTTTCTCTTTCTCTTGGAGCGTCCAAGAAGCGACGCCATAATCAAAATATATCGATAAAAATCTCAAAAGCACGGGAGAAATAAAATGATCGATATCAATGCCAAAATCTTTTCTCATTGCACTTTGATAAAATGCTTGATGAGTACTTGTAAAGTATGCTCTGACGCGATTGCATTCATCATTACTCAAATACTGATTGGCGGTTTTTTTTTGTATCAATAAGCGATAAAAAATATGATTTGGAATGGTTAATTGATGGTGTTTGATATACCGGTCTATCTCGTGAAAGAGTTCAGTTTTATTGATACCACGTTGAGTATATTCCTGCCAATAATACTCCTCCGGCATAAAGGCATTGCATTGATAATCGCTCGCTGCTTTTTTTACCGCAGTAAAAAAATCCAAATGTTGATAGTGATAGAGGGTATTATGGTGAACAAAAAACTCTAGTGGTCCTTGTTCAGGAATTCTTTCGAATGCATGAATGACTGCCGTATCAATAGCCTTTTCACTGAAGATCATTCACCTACTCCTCATGAAAACAATCCATTGCGTGATCATTGGCTGCCCTCTGTGAAGCAGAGTGTAGTCAATATGAATCATGAAGATTGTTGCAATCCATATAAATCCACTATGATCGCACAATGAATACGATTCGAAAAGGAGGATGGTCATGAATCAGGTGTAGGGTGAGCAAAGTAGCCCACCATGCTTATGCTGAGGAGTGATTTATGTTTGCATGCGGTTTGAAAGGAGGTCGTCATCTGTGCTAACGATGGGGTAAGTGGTTTCTAATTCTTGTAGGGCTGCATTGAAATGATTGTCTTCACCTAATTGAGTATATTTGACTGCTATGACGTTTTTAGTTGAGCTTACTTCAAAATGAAATACTCTATGGTTAACCGGTGGGTAAGGTTTTTCATACGTTTTATCTACACGTTGAGTCACGATGATTTGCTTTTTAATGCGTTCATTGCAGGCAGAAATGATCATTTCGAATATTTTAGCAAGATGTTTGCGCTGGATATGAGCATCCTCTTCAACGGTGAAAGCATCGTTATAAACAACTAATTTGCTATTGATTGATTCAGCCGTGGCCTCTGGATTTTCTAATGTAATCGCATGTTTAACAAAGGGCAGTAGTCTCTCCAACTCGGCGTTGGTGAGTGATTTTCCTAGGTTTGAATCAATGGGCCTATCACCATATTTTCCAACAATCGTTTTCATGGATGCTCCAGAATGTTTTAAAATCAAGTCATGATTTTATTGGCCAAATAAAGTACAATAATTTTGATTTAAGTTCAAGAGCATTTTATTAACAAAAATTCAAAGAGCGGGGCTACGGGTTGGTGAGAGATTGAAATGGAAAAGTGCATGTTTGCCGTGATTACCAGCATGTGTTTCAGGGGATAACTATTGACGTTTATCTCAATAAAAGAATATAATTTCGACAATTTGATTAAGTTCGCCACTGAAATGGTGATGTTCTCAATACCCTATCTTTGAGATCATGGACCGAAGCTTTGGAGGATAGGACCAATTCATTCCAAGTTGAGCAGGTTAAATGCAACGATTCATTTGTTAGGATATATCTATGTTTGATAAATTTGAAAGACCTCATTTTGTAACAGCAACGAGTTCAGCCATTTTTGCTTTTCTCCATTTGACTGATTTTTTTCTGACGTCTCCCATCGAATTAGTTAAGAAACGACACTACGCTCCGTTTAATGGTGAGTTAGACAGGGGCTTAAGCGATGCTCGACAAGAATCACCTCCTGCATTTGCGGCATTCAATGAGACAGGTATATATTGCCTCGAATATATTATTGCAAACTATGCCATGCCAAAACCTGTCACTGACAAACCACGCCTTATTAGGGATGTGGTGAGTCAATTTCATAAAGGTTCTGATGTGGCTTTCAGCAATATCAACGCGATGATAGTGTTCTTGACACGTGCGAAACAGGTTGGGATTCAAAATGATGAGTGTTTGTCAGAAGTAAAGCTGGATGATTTACTTAAGAACATGAGAGGGACGATACAATTTTTTTATCTACTATTAATCATAGGTCATCACATTGCGCCTGATTTTGCTAAAATGGATAGTTTGGATCCCATAGATAAAGATAATATTCTCGCTGCAATAAAGACACATTTTTCATTTAAAGGGTTGTTGGATAGGATGACTTCAACAGGGATCGATATCGAATCGATTTATAAAGCGCCAACTGAGGATGGGTTAAAACAAGTCATCAAACTATTACAACTACCAAAAACGCTAACGGTAATCCAACAAGAGTCTTATCGAGATTATGAATACCCTGATAATGAAATCGAAATGTTTTGTAATCCAGAACCTAGCATAATAACTAAATGGCGCTTTGTTGAAAGCCAAGTCACCTTACCCTTTACTGATGTTTTTGTTGCCCAACAATCCACCTTTCCTCGAATCAGTAAAGGGGTTGAAAGAGCTCCAGGATTTTTCTGCGAGATGATAGTCAGAGCTGATTCTCATTGTGATGTCGGTACTTTTTTAAAAGATTTAGCGGATTCAAGCATCACTCAACTCACTTTAACAAAGTTCCATGCTGAAATGGTCAATTATATTAAGCACTTCGAAGAAAAATTGAATTTATTGTTAACAATATTAGATGCTGAACCCAGCAATGTGCTTGATTCTCCATATGGGCATTTCGTTACTGAACCGTTTCCCATTGTATTTGGCGTGGATAGGATGGAGACAATGGTGTCAAACACAACATTTTATATGAAAGAAGCAGAAGAGTATCGAACAAGTATTCCCCCTCAGCTTGGAGAAAATATTCGAGTCATTGCCACCGATACCCCTAGAAATCAGGAAAAATTAAGGGCTTATTTGGAGCAGCATCATTTATCTTCAGTT
>DAHWEW010000237.1:0-3758 GCA_027326225.1 Legionellaceae bacterium | reverse complement strand
CGGCTCAAACACTAACACATTGCCATGACGTGCAAAAATGGGAGGTAGTCTTCGCTCGTCACCATAACTCATGGGATTTCCCGCAAAAATAACCTTATGTTGGTCGGTCAAAGCATAATAGTGTCCATTCAAGACAATACTAGGTGGTTTATTGAATAAATCCTCGAAGATACTCCATTCTTCCTTGCCTATGTTGGCTTCATCAATAAACAAGATTTTTTGGGTTGGAGAGGAAAGATTGTTTGCCCACTTTTCTATCTCTCCAACTCCCTGATACAAGCAAGAGTTGTTATTGCTGAAATTTCTTTCTACAAAGCTGGTTTTCCCGACCCCAGTGAGACCTGCAAGAAAAACATAAGGCGCATGATTTAAGCTTTGTTGCACGAGTGCGCGTCTATGTTCATTGAAGTCAGAGGCAATCTCTGCGCTATGGAGGCTATCAAATGCTTTTAACGAGATTTTTGTATCTAAATGGAGCAATCCATGCCAAGCTTTGTCACTAGAACTATCAGTAGGATGACTTCGTAAATAGGCAAGACGCGCTTGTAGTTTACAAATAGGTTCATTGAACAACAGAGGCGGGAGGGCATTGACCTCATCAGGACTAAATGTCTTAGTCAAATGCTGGCGTTTTTCTTCGATGCTTGGCTCATGAAGAACCATTGGCAAATATTCAAAATTCTTTTTAGAAGAGAGTAAGACCAATTGTCCTTTTGCATCTGGGTCATGAAGTCTTTTCAGCAGAAGCGTTGCTAATGCATCGACCAGCGCTGAAGAAAATTCACCTTTTAAAATCACACTTTTATTTTCTTCTAATGCGACTAACAGTGCTTTTTGGGTTTGCTCAAAGTAAAATGCACTGCCGTCCTCGTGATATTTAGGCTCTGTACAGATTAATAAATCATCTGACGTACAGGAAGTCACATCCATCACCTGCCAATCATCCTGACGAGAAGAGAGTGTGGCAAGAGTGGTATCGATATCGTGACTATAGATTGCTGTCGTACCGGCTAAGTATTTTCTATCCCATTCTGGGATCTCATTGGACATTGAGGGTTGAGATAGTAACGTAGGTGCAATATCTAAAGGCAGATTGAGCGATGGGGCTACATGAATATTTAAGGTTACATGATATTTTTGACTCAAATCAAAGATCTGGGCCCACTCATTTTCATTGAGATCTTGGGTGAGATTAATATCCATGGTTTGGTCTTGATATGCCTCAAGAAGACCTGGCATGTTATAGAGCTTTTTGTTCTCGCCGTCATATTGATATTGAATAGAGAAGTTCGGAAAGACGCCTGGATTTAAGACCAAAGCACCTGGTTTTAATCCTCGCTCCCACGATACACCTTGAGTAAGTGCTTGCCATTCATAACCATCATGCTTGATGAGTTTAAGCGTCGGTGGGATTTTAATCTCGTAGCCATCTTGTTTAATACAGCCTTGGATATAGGCTTGACGCCAGAATAAATTGAAGTCTTCATCTTCCCAAGGGCCATTTTGTATTTCAATTGGCAGCCCAGATTTGATTGCGTGCTCTAACTCACCTTCAACAAAATAAAGTCCATCTTCCTGAATAGCCCAGTAGCCAATCAGCCTCTCTTGCCAATCCCCTCCGTGGTATAGATTGATCACGGTTGTATTTGTATCGAATGATGTTTTGTCACAGACCACAAAAGAAGGAAGAAAATCGTTTAGTTGTGTTCCATTGAGTGGGCATTTTTCAACTTTGTCGAACCGTGAATAAAAGTCCTCCCCTTCATAACAATCAGGCTTATGCCGATTGAGGAGACCAATAACCAGCGTTTCCTTTGACAAAGGCGTTCCATCGGCAAAACGTTCATCGTCCAATAGGGTATTTAAGCGCACTAAATCATCGTCATCAAAATTTGCGTAATTGACTAACAAGACCGGTGGATTGGCAACATCATAGGACTGCGTTAAAAATTGATGTAAGGGTCCACCTCGACCACTGAACGATAGGCCCTTGTTGCTCCCTGAAACACGCTCTATAAATGTACTAAAACAAACCAAATCATCTGGTGAATGAATATAAAAATAGGGCACTGATGATTGTATACAATAATGTTGCAGGGTTAATTGCATGTTTTGTACGTCAAAAGATGATGTCAATTCAATCAGTCTTTTTTGAGTCTGTTGAGGTTTGGTTAAATATTGACAATAACTCCTCACTGAGCTGAAATAAGATGATTGTTTATTCCAAGTCTCTAGTGCCTTTTCATAGGGATTCTCTTCTAATTTGTGTTTTGATAAATCAGCTTCAGCCTGTGGTTTTATCACGGTCACCTGAGCTGGATAGCCTCCCAAGTCAATTCGTCGCCATATACCATCTACTTCTATATCTACAAAAGCGTGAACATCATTAAGAACCACTCGGGTAGGAATGTTTGGAAATTTTTTCTGCATTTGTCTTTTAAAGGCAATAGCGCGATGACGACAAGCCCCTTTCCGTTGCTGCAAAATACTTTGTATATAATCCTCGCCGGTGGGGTTGGGACTATCAATGGTTAATGGGCCCTCTCCATAAGAAAGGGTATCAGCGATTAAATCAATAATGGGAGCAGGAATAGGATTGGGGACAATAGGATCCATTTTTGTCTTGATAAGAAATTCCAATTGCACCTGAGTTGGCTGTTCACTGCGAATATAATACATGTGATCACGATTGGAGTAGCGGATTTCAACTGGTGCGCCATCTGGGTGTAGATAAAAATCAGTCATAACCTCATAGGGTGACAAAGATGCGATTGCTTGCCATTCAGAGGTTAAGGAAAAGCGCTCTATACCCATCATGTAAATCTCATCTTGGCTAGATGCTGCTTTTTGTCTGCCCACCTCTGCAATATTTGGGGTATATGTGATCTCACAAGGAACCAAATCAAGAGGTTCATGGTTGGTTAAAATGAACGCATCAGATATATCACAGGGATTAGGATTTACCTCAAGGTGGCTATAAGTTCTAAGCCGATAAGAATGGACTGGCGGATCCTCAATCCTATGATCCAACGAGTAAAAATACTTCGACACGACAAAATGCACATCTGGATCATTTGTCGTATTTGCATCCATTTTTTCATCTTTATCGAACCGTTGAGGAATGCTTTCCGTATTGGCTCTTTGCATCTGATATAACTTTGCAATTTTTGGCGTAGCATTTATGATCACTTCTATGTTATCAGGATTATCCATCTCACAATTGAGAGCAAACTCGTGTAGGTCTGGCAAAGAAAAAGTGTTTTGCAAGATGTCTTTTGACTGAACATATGCACTTTCTAGAATAAGCTGTTTCAGTCTTTTGGTTTTTTCTAAAAATCGCTGTAAATCGGTTACCTGAATCGCATTATTAGTCAAATCCAATGATTCAAGATGTGATAGGTTTTTCAATGCTCTGGCAATGATTGCCACATCATAATTATCAAAACAAAGCTTCTTCAATTTTCGTGCGGTTGATAAAAGTTTCACTACGGATTTTTGAGGTATTTCACTCGATTTCGCTCTAAAATTTTCAAGCTGTTGAAGGTGGATATCGTTCGTACAAAAATCACTGAGAACATTGCATTCGTCTAAATATAGTGTTTTTAGTTTTGAGGTATTTTGCAACAGAAAATTTAATTCCCATCCCTCTATCTGACTCTCTTCGAAGAGTAACTCTTCCAACTCACATTGAGGAACCCTCCAGTTGTAAATTTGCATTATCATTAAGGCCATAAATTTGCATAATAGATTTACCCATC
>DAHWEW010000236.1:0-3781 GCA_027326225.1 Legionellaceae bacterium | reverse complement strand
ATGGTTGTTAAAAAATCTGACTCTTTTGCAGCTTTTAAAGATAAAGCGTTTGTGCTTGATGTGAATTTACAGGGACAAGCATACTATCGGCTTGGATTGTTCAGAGCAAATATTGTATTAGCAGGCGATGGAGTGCGTTGTAGATTAAAAGACCACCACCTCAGTATTTATAATAGAGAACATGATGCAGTCAAAGAACTGAGCCAGTACCATTATACAGCCTACTTTGTTGATGACCTAGAACAAGAATATCAATTGCATGTATATTTCGATGAACAAGATAAAGTGGTTGGCAGGCCTACATTCTCTATTAAAGATGAAACCAATCATTTTATTCCCAAAGCCACACCAGAGTTAGACATTGCATTCACCGATTTGGCACAGACATATGCGCTGCGAGAGATTGTGCCTCTACGGGCACAGCTACAAAAAACTGTGGGGTCACTTGAAGCGGATTATCTAAAAAAAGAAAGTGAAGGTGCGGAATTGTCTGTGCATTTAGCTGAGCATCCAGATGCTTATATAATGAAGCTTGAAGAGACACGCCTTGTTTTGGAAGAATTAGTTCCTTTAGTCAGACACACTCAGTATCGATCGATTTTGTCATTTATCCAAGCGATAAAAACGTCAATTCAACATCAAAAAGCGCTTGATAAACCTGAAGACAGTAGGGTAGAAGAACTCCCTGAAACCAGGCTCCAATCTGAAGAACAAGTGCTTTCGACCTCAACTAAAGTAACCAGAAAGACGCCTCCACCAGACATAGATGCTGGGATTGCAAGCCTGATACAGCAATTTCATGATTTAGAAATAACCAACGATGAAGCGCATGCCAAACATGTGGGTGACATGCTTGCCAAAATCAATGAATACTCATTGTTGCTGGAAGAGAAGGCATGTATTGCTTCCGTGGCTTCTCTAAGCGCATTGCATCATCTCCACAAAGGCATGTTAAACCATGGTAAAAAGTTGTTTTCAACCTTGTTGTTGGGCAACCATTTCCCAGAGCTTCTTCATTTATCAGCATTCAACTATTTACTCGTCCCTACATACCTCAATTTGGCCTTACAGTTAAGACGTCCCTCTTTATTAGAATTTGTTCTACAACAAGGTGATTGTGTGATTAATGCTCAGGAAGTGAGCATTCGTGGTCAGGTTTATCGCTCTGCGGTTCATTATTGTTATGAATGCAATACAGACAAAACGCCGATGTTTGAATGTTTGGCAGTATTATTAAAATATCATGCATCTCTCCTGCTTGAATGCCATGATGGGCTACCTATAGCCTACAAGATCCTGTCAGCACCTGAGCATCCTTTAAAAGCGGCATTTTATTCAAATATGGAGTTAACCCCTGGTTTAAAATTATCTACGCTCTATAAACAGTTAATCGCCACACTCAAGCGATATTTAACAGAACAACGATTAGATGAAGCAACACAACTGAAGATCAATCAAGACATCGATGCCTTTCAGATACAGCTGGATCGTTTGCAACTGGCCGAAGCAACGAACTCTAGTTTGCTTGATACGAAACAAGGACAAATGCTCAAAGGAAAAATGATCGATTTTTCAAAAAAGTTTGGTCCAAAATTTTATGTGGATCAATTGAATAAAGATCAAGAGATAGACAGCCTAAAAAAACGGATATCTATTGCCATCAATGAATTCTCAAAAAAGTTGTCTCCTGTCGAGCGAAGACAACTTTTACAGGTTTCTAGGCGTAATATTGATGGGTTAGATGCCTTTCTTGAAACACTATCTTTAGAGATGAGTTATGAAGCAGTCAAAGAAGAAACAGCAGCGTTTCTGAGGGGTTTTATTCATTACTATGAACAACGAACGCAATTGTTAGATATTCAGGCCGTGCTTCGAGTACCTACGGCAAGCATAAGTAGAAAAAGAAAACAGTTGGGGCGTGAGCAAGATAGTCTCATAAAAGAAATCAATGCTTTTCAAAAAAGATACGCTTTCTTGGAGCAAGGACAAGTAGAAGCATTAAAAGTAAGGCAAGATCAATTGCAGGCATTGTTGGGTTTGTTTTCACAATCAGTTGAGCTGATGCTGGATGTTTTCGATACTACTGATATGCCTGATGCTGATCAGGTCAGTGACGACCATCAAGAGAAGATTCCAGGAGTGTCCCTTTACATAGCCGAGAAATAGGCGCATAAGCTCCTAGATCCTGTCTTGATCGAAGAGCTTATGATTGACTCATGGTGCTATCATTTTTTCGGGCTTCACATATTCTTTAAATTGTTCTTCTGTCAAAAATCCAAGCTTCACTGCTGCTTCTTGTAATGAGATATGTTCGATATGTGCCGTTTTTGCAATTTTTGCAGCTTTATCATAACCAATATGTTGGTTTAAGGCAGTAACCAGCATGAGAGAATGATTCAAATAATAATCAATCATGGCATGATTCACGGCGAGGTTTTCAACACAAAAGGTTTGAAATGAGCAACACGTATCCGCCAACAAGTTAAGAGAATGAAGCACGTTAAAAATAATGACGGGCTTAAACACATTGAGTTCAAAATTACCCTGGCTTGCGGCCATTGCAACAGTGGTATCATTGCCAATCACTTGCACACAAACCATGGTCATTGCTTCTGCTTGGGTTGGATTCACTTTACCGGGCATGATGGATGAACCAGGTTCATTTTCAGGTAAGAGTAATTCACCTATGCCACAGCGGGGGCCAGAACCCAACCAACGCAAATCATTTGCAATTTTCATTAAGGCACAAGCCAAAGCTTTTAAGGTACTGTGTGCTATGACCAAGGGTTCATGAGAAGCTAAGGCCATAAATTTGTTAGGAGCTGAAACAAAAGGGAGTTCAGTGAGTGCTGCAATTTCTGCTGCTGCTATGTCTGCAAATTGTGGGTGTGTATTTAACCCAGTACCTACCGCAGTACCGCCAAGGGCCAACTCATATAATTCAGGCATGAACCGTTCAATGCGCACAAGGCATGCATCTAGTTGTGCAACATAGCCTGAAAACTCTTGCCCTAAGGTCAAGGGGACCGCATCTTGCAAATGAGTCCGGCCAATTTTTACAATATCTTTAAACGCCTGCATTTTGGCAGCCAATCCATCACGTAAAAGTCGTACGGCTGGGATCAACTTGTGTTGAAAGGCAATGGCTGCGGCGATATGCATCGCAGTTGGGAAGGTGTCATTCGAGGATTGTGACATATTCACATCATCGTTAGGATGGATAGGCGTTTGACTTCCCATGATACCGCCTGCCAGTTCAATCGCACGGTTTGAAATCACTTCATTGACGTTCATATTAGATTGTGTACCACTTCCTGTTTGCCAAACGTGTAAAGGAAAATGATCATCAAGTTTCCCACTACTGACTTCTTCGGCTGCCCTAATCATCAGTTTCGCCTTGTCTTCGGTTAATTTTCCTAAACTCAGATTGGTGATGGCGGCAGCTTTTTTTAAGATCCCAAAAGCATGTATCAGCTCTGTAGGCATCAGGTCTTGACCGATGTGAAAGTGGTGTAATGAGCGTTCAGTTTGTGCTCCCCAATATTTGTGACTAGCAACTGGAATTTCACCCATACTATCTTTTTCAATACGTGTGGTATTCATATTTTTTAGTTCCTCGATCCTTAAAATGGGCCGAATATTAACACAGAAACCAGGATTCATCGAACACTCGATGATGGCCCGCTCCTAATAGGGTAACGCTCACGTATGAGTCAAGATTTTTTTGTGTAGGCTCTGAGAGGCTGATTTTGATATTTGTAAAATGATGAAAAATCATTTA
>DAHWEW010000235.1:0-3795 GCA_027326225.1 Legionellaceae bacterium | reverse complement strand
AAACCGTTTTGACGCCTTTAACCGACTCTCTTTGGCATTATCGCAACAAAGCACGCCTAAGTGTGCGATATGTTGAAAAAAAGAAGGCCACATTGGTTGGTTTTAGAGAGAAAAATAACCCGCGTTATATCACCGAAATCAATCAATGTCCTATTTTACATGAACAAGTAGATGCTCATATTCCAGCGCTACGCCAAATGCTCGACTCCTTAGAGCGACCAGAACATATTGCCCAAATTGAGGTGGCAGCTGGAGACGATGAGGTGGCATTGATTTTTCGAAATTTATCACCCCTAAATCCCCATGATGAAGATAAGCTTCGTGAATTTGGCAGGGTTTACGCCTTTCGCATTTTTTTACAACCCGGGGGTATGAATAGCGTATCTTTGTTTTATCCTGAAGACGGTCAATTATACTTGAACTATCATCTCCCTAAAGATGATATAACGCTTGAGTTTTTTCCCACTGACTTTACCCAAGTCAATGCGGGATTGAATCGGTTAATGGTAGATAATGTTTTGAATTTATTGGAATTGACACCTACTGATAGGGTGCTTGATTTATTCTGCGGAATTGGTAATTTTTCATTACCTTTGGCTAAGCATTGCGCGATGGTTTTGGGTGTTGAAGGGAGTCAGGAGATGGTTGTACGTGCAGAGATGAATGCCAGTAAAAATCATATTTCCAATATTACCTTTATCTCTCAAGATTTAGAGGATCCTCATTTTTTGAATCGTTTGCAAAAAGAAAACATATCAAAAGTATTGCTTGATCCTCCTCGAGCAGGGGCTTTAGAGATAGTCAAAAATATTGATAAAATAAATCCAGAACGATTGGTGTATGTTTCTTGTAACCCAGCAACCCTCGCAAGGGATGCTGATGTTCTTGTCAATCAACAAGGGTATCGGATGTTTGCATCAGGTGTCATGGACATGTTTCCACATACAGCACATGTTGAATCTCTTGCTGTGTTTGATAGAAGGCCCGATTAAACCTGAAAAGGAATAGATATGGTCAAGGTAAAAGAAGGGACTCCTTTGTTGCCAAACGGCAGTATAGACGTTGAGCAATGGCTTTATCAAATGGGAAGTAAAGGCTATTTTCAAGATCTCGATTTGATTCGCAATGCTTGTACTTTAAGCCAATTGGCAGGTCTTGATCATGCCACTGAAACGGGTGAATCTTGTTTGCAGCAAGGTTTAACTATGGCAGATCTCTTGGCAGATCTTGAAGTGGATCAAGAAACTTTAGCTGCGGCTATCATTTTTGAAAGTGTGCATTTTGCTGAGTTGTCTATAGAAGATGTTGCTGAGCAATTAGGGAATAATATTGCAAGATTGGTGAAGGGAATAACCAAAATGAGTGCGATATCCAATCTTCAAGCCCTCGATAAGTACCCGCAAAATAAGCATCAACTGGATAATATCCGAAAAATGTTACTCGCTATGGTTGATGATGTGCGGGTTGTGTTAATTAAACTGGCTGAACGCTTATGTGTGCTTCGTTCGGCATCTCCTCTACCCAGTGCTGTTCGTCATCAAATTGCTACCGAAGCAATGGAAATTTATGCACCTCTGGCCAATCGTTTGGGCATTGGTGCCATCAAATGGGAGATGGAAGATTTAGCTTTTCGCTATCTTCATCCTATGGAATACAAAGCCATCGCTAAGGGGTTAAAGGCTAAGCGTTTGGATAGAGATAGATATGTGAATTTGATTGTTGATGAATTAAATAATCAAATGAAACAATTAGGCGTAGAGCATTTTGCGGTGTATGGTCGTTCTAAGCATATCCACAGTATTTATCGAAAAATGATGCGAAAAAATGTTTCATTGGATGAAATTTATGATGCAACTGCTGTACGAATTTTAGTGGATAAAAAAGAACAGTGTTATGAAGTTTTGGGAATCGTTCATGCTTTATGGAAACAAGTCACAGCCGAATTTGATGATTATATTGTTCATCCTAAAGAAAATGGGTATCAATCATTGCACACAGCAGTAGAAGGACCTGAAGGCAGGGTCTTTGAGGTCCAAATTCGCACGTTCGACATGCACGAACAGGCCGAAATGGGAGTCGCTGCTCATTGGAAATATAAAGAAGGCGGGGGGCAGCATAAAGAAAGTCATGAACGTAAAATAGAATGGCTCCGTGAGGTGTTGGCATGGCATCGTGAGATGGCAACAACCAAAGGCGTTGCAGAATCCATAGAAACAGAATTTCTGGAAGACCGAGTCTATGTATTTACTCCAGATGGTGATGTGTTGGATATGCCACAAGGCGTGACACCACTGGATTTTGCTTATCATGTACATAGTGATGTTGGACATCGATGTCGAGGGGCTAAAGTGAATGGTCATATTGTTCCCTTGACGTATGCGCTAAAAACAGGAGATAAGGTTGAGGTACTCACTGGCAAAGAAATCAAACCCTCTAGAGATTGGTTAAATCCACATTTGAATTATTTAAAAACTCCTCGTGCTAAAGCCAAGGTTTTGCATTGGTTCAAAATGCAAGATTTCGATAGAAATAGGGAAGAAGGTCAAGAACTACTTGAGAAAGAATTAAAATCATTAGGCATTAAAGCTGAGCGTTTACATGACGTCGTTCTAGCGATGAATTACAAACGGTTGGATGATATGCTCGCTGCAATAGGTAGAGGTGATGTTAAAATTGGACAAGTTCTGAGTCGTTTAACACCTGCCGAGACGCATACAAAACCCATTGAAAGTTTTGATAAAACAGAAGAAGTACCCAAAGTATCCGGTAGTGATTTGCGCATTGAAGGGGTGGGTAATTTACTTACTCATATGGCACGCTGCTGTCAACCGGTTCCAGGTGATCAAGTAGTTGGATATATTACCTTGGGACGAGGTGTATCCGTTCATCGTCAGGATTGTTCTAATATCATTCACGCAGGAGAAAAGCAGAGACAACGATTTTTGGCAGTAACTTGGGGATCTCTCACTCGTGAACATTATATCGTTGATATTCTCATCAAAGCTTATGATAGACCAGGATTATTACGGGATATTACAGCCTTACTTTCAAATGAAAAGGCGCATGTCTTTGCGCTACAAACAAAAACGAATAAACAAGAAAATACAAATTACATTACGCTTACAGTTGAAATTGATGGCTTAAATAGTTTATCTAGATTGTTGAGCAAACTTGGCCAGATCCCTAATATTTTAGAAGCGCGGCGTCAATTATAATCCTAGAAGTGGGTGCGATTTAAAGTGCGAATCACTACGACTGTTAGAGCACATCACGTCATCTTCCCTGATTTAACACGAAGCTACATTTATGAGATCTTTCGCTGCGGTCTGGATGACGATATATTACACAACAAACTGCATTTTAAATCGCCCCTCCGCTGGCTACTGCATTTGTTTTGCTTCACATTGGACGGTTGGTTTTCCTCCAAATAAGGCCAGTAAATGTAAGGTCTGCTGTTGTCGAAAAGAGTTTTCCGCTGATGATTTCGCTAAATCGAATGCATTCATCCCTTGTGTGGGAGAAAGTGCATTGATATCAAACGCCATCGCTGAGGCTTTCACATAATTTAAAATGAGTCCCACCAGATGGCATTCATGAATACTGGCTACTTTTCGTAATGCGACTTCAAACTGCTTCTTCTCAACTGCCGCAAGTAAGGAGTGGTATGATGGTTGTTCTTGTTTTGGTTTTTCTGCAATATAGTCTTGAAATACTTGCACTCACATTGAGCTACCCCTAATTTAAAAAGATGATTTTTTTCAGGATAAAAAAGGATTAATCTACTGAATTTTGGGA
>DAHWEW010000234.1:0-3806 GCA_027326225.1 Legionellaceae bacterium | reverse complement strand
CAACTATAGAAAAAGCTTACACGATCGAGGCCTTAAATATCTTGAACTCTCTGAACATGCCATCTTAATTCCTAAAAACCAACATTGGACACTTGAAGACATCCAGAGAGAAATTCAAAAGAGCCATCCCGTCATTGTTCAAACTCTACAAAAATGTTTGGGAAAAACACTTGAAGTCATTTTGGCTAACCTCTCATTTTGCACCTATACATTTCGTATACCTAAACCACCAGAACCCTCATTATCTCCAAAAGAACAGCCAGCACATCAACTCAGAATCATTACCCGAGACGAAGCACTGACTTTCTTCAGCAGACGATATCGTACAAAAGAAGAGAGTCCTTTAGTAACCCCTACTGTCGACAAGAAAACCCAAGCTAATCCACCTGTAATGTTTTAGTGAACGTGTTGAGTCGCGATAGAAAATTTTAGCTGACCACCTCACCACTTATTGCCTAAATTCAAAACCATGACTAAACTGTCATGCGCCATCATTCAATTTTTTGGACCGTTATGGACACGAAGCATTTTGACACTCGTTCAATTCACGCAGGACAATCTCCTGATCCAAGCACGGGCGCTGTGATGACCCCTATTTATGCCACCTCTACTTATCATCAAAGCGCACCAGGCGTTCATCAAGGTTTTGAATACTCTCGCACCCAAAATCCAACCCGCTTTGCTTATGAAGATTGTGTGAAAAGTCTCGAGTCCGGCGCGCGGGGATTTGCGTTTGCCTCTGGAATGGCGGCCATTAACACAGTGATTGATCTCCTAGATGCCGGCTCCCATGTGATCGCCATGGATGATCTCTACGGCGGAACTTTTCGGTTATTTGATAAGGTTAAAAAGCGAACCTCTCATTTATCCTTTTCGTTTGTTGATATGACAAACATTGACAACATCAAAGCCGCTATCACACCCAATACTCGCCTACTCTGGTTAGAATCTCCCTCTAATCCCATGTTAAAACTGGCTGATCTACAAAAAATTGCAACGCTTTGCAGACAACATCATATTTTGACTGTCGCCGATAATACCTTTGCCACACCCTGGATCCAACGGCCATTAGAATTGGGTTTTGACATCGTTTTACACTCAGCCACTAAGTATTTAAACGGCCACTCAGATGTGGTGAGTGGTGTGGTGGTGGTTGCTGATAATCCATCCTTAGTAGACAAAATGGCTTTCTTGCAAAATTCATGTGGCGCAATCGCTGGCCCATTTGACAGTTTTCTTGTCCTGAGAAGTTTGAAAACGCTGTCTTTGCGTATGCAACGACATTGTGACAATGCAGCCACCCTTGCTGATTGGCTTGCAAAACATCCGAAAATAGAAAAAGTGATATATCCAGGCCTTTCTTCCCATCCACAGCATCATTTGGCTAAAAAACAAATGCATCACTTTGGTGGTATGATTTCTATGGTTGTCAAAGGAGGGCTTGAAGACAGTATGCGATTTTTATCGCGCTGTGAATTGTTTACCTTAGCAGAAAGTTTAGGTGGTGTTGAAAGTCTTATTGAGCATCCAGCCATCATGACTCATGCATCTATTCCTGCTGAAAAACGGAAACTTCTTGGCATTGTAGATGGTTTTGTACGTTTATCTGTTGGGATAGAATATATTGATGATCTCATTGCTGATCTTAATTTTGCCCTAGACTAGGGCGTGTCATCAATTAGTTTTTCGATGCGAAAATGACTACTGTGCTGAGTCAAAAAAATAGGATAAACTCTTTCAAAATAAGTGCAGTAGCCTTCTGTAGTAGGGGGCAACTGCTTTTTCTAGGTTGAAGGTCCAAACATGTCTATCTTTAAAAAAATGAGTGAAAAACGACACGCCTTAAGCGCTATGATGGTTTTGCTCTCTTCCACAATCATAGGTTCCCTCCCTGTTTTCATTTTAGGATTATTAAAACTGTTTCCCAATGAACATTGGAAAGTGTTATGCACCAAACAAGTGGATAAAATTGCAACACTTTGGTGTGATATCAACAATATTTATGTCAATAAAATACATCCAGCCCGATGGGAGATCACGGGATTCAAGGACTTCAACCCAAATGACTGGTATTTGGTCGTTGCAAATCATCAAAGTTGGCTTGATATTGTGGTTCTTCAGCGCTTATTTAATCGTAAGATTCCCGTGCTAAAATTTTTCATCAAAGATCAATTAAAATGGGTCCCTTTTTTAGGTTTCTCATGGTGGGCCATGGGCTGTCCTTTCATGAAACGATACTCACAAGAATATATTGCCAAATATCCACATAAAAAAGGACAAGATTTAGAAGCCACGAAAAAAGCACTGAAACTATTTAAGAAATCACCAGCCACCATCATGAGTTTCGTTGAGGGCACACGCTACACCCCCGAGAAGAAAATACAACAGCAGTCTCCATACCAACATTTACTGAAACCAAAAGCAGGAGGAGTCAGCTTTGTGATTGATGCCATGTGCCATAAAATAAATCATTTTTTAGATGTCACAATCATTTACCCCGATAAACAGCACTCTTTATGGGATTTTTTATGTCAACGTGTCAATTCAATCAAAATTCATATTCGAGAAATTCCTATCCCAAATCAGTTTTTAGAGTCATCATTGATTGACAACGAACAAACTCAAATTGAATTTCGTCAGTGGCTTAATGACAAATGGTCTGAAAAAGATCATTTGATCGGTCAACTACAACGGTAATAATCTCGATACCATGCCACAAAACGAGCCACCCCATCGAGCACATCTGTTTTGGCTTCATAACCAAAATGTTGTTCTAAAAGGGTGGTATCTGCATGAGTGGATAATACATCCCCATCTTGTAAAGGATGAAATTCTTTAATGGCTTCTTTACCCGTTGCCACTTCGATAGCATGAATATAATCCAGCAAATTCACAGGGCTCCCACGGCCAATATTGTACACTCGATAAGGAGCAGAGCTACTGGATGGATCGGGGACTAAACTTGACCAATCAGGATTGGGCATGGCTTCATTTTCTATCGCCAATGAAATGCCAGCAACAATATCGTCAATATAAGTAAAATCTCGCTGCATATACCCATGATTGTATATTTTAATGGGAACACCAGCCAAGATGTCTCTGGTAAAAGTAAAAAACGCCATATCCGGTCGACCCCAAGGACCATACACAGTAAAAAACCGAAGTCCCGTGGTGGATAATTGATACAAATGAGAATAGGAATGAGCCATCAATTCATTGGCCTTTTTACTTGCTGCATATATCGTTAATGGGTGATTCGTACCATCACTTTCTTTATAGGGTTGGCTTGTATTGGCCCCGTAAACAGAACTAGTCGATGCGTACACCAAATGTTCAATGTCATGATGACGACACGCTTCCATCACATGCATAAAACCAACCACATTAGACTGCACATATACATGTGGATTTTCGAGAGAATAACGAACGCCTGCTTGTGCTGCGAGATGGGCCACACGATGGAATTGATGCGTGGTAAATATATCATTCAAAACATTCGGTAGAGAAATATCACCAGGGTAGAATTGAAAGTTCGGATGAGATTTTAATTGCTCTAGTCGTGCTTTTTTTAAATCAACATCATAATAATCATTCAGATTGTCAAGTCCAACCACAGTATCACCTAAGCTCAAACGATGCTTAGCGAGATGATAACCGATAAATCCAGCACTTCCGGTGATAAGTAATCGCACTTCTGCTATTCCTGATATAAAATGCGAAGTATACTATTAAATTTTGTTATTTATAACCAACCTTCGTACTAGGCTCTGGAGTATAGTTATATCAGACCTTAGTACAACGTTTCA
>DAHWEW010000233.1:0-3808 GCA_027326225.1 Legionellaceae bacterium | reverse complement strand
AAAGAAGCAGGAGCCGAACGGTATTTTTTATTTGCTTCATGCTGTCATGAATAAAGCATGAAGACAAATATGAGACAGGAAAAATATCAATCATCCTTTTAACTGGATCATCTTTTGGAGCGTCAAAATGCCAATAGATAGAACAAAAAAGCTTGGTATACCTAATGAAGATATGCCCAGATCAATCCATAAAAAAACGCCCTTAACGCTTGCAAAACAAGTCATTAAACAACAACAGCAGCAGCAACAACAGCAACAGCAATCTACAAGCAATAAACGCATGCAATTAGCTGAGCATTATAAGCCACCCGTATCGAAATCCGTTGAGATGGTGACAGCCGCATCTTTGGGAAAGCTCTATAATCGAGATACGCTCCAATCCCTTCCAGGTCACTTTCCTCATGCGACTAAACCCGAAGAAAAAATATCCATTTGGGATAAATTACTTGGGGCTCATGCCAGTGATATCAAAAGTTTTGATAAAAAAATATCTGCCGTCACAGAATCTGCCATGCAGGAGATTTTAAAGCATCACAAAGAGTTTTCTTATGGCATAGTCTCAGATAATTTACCCCCTGGATTTCGTATCAAGAAATTATCTGATGTAAATGGAAAGACCATTGAATCGGTTCTTTGCTACAATGAAGAATGGGTTGAAGCCGATCATCAAACTTTAAATCCGCTCGCCATCACATGGCAATCTAAACCTTTAACAACAGTTGAAAAACAACAAGCATTTATTGCTGCCTTAATTGCAAAAGAAGAAGAGAAAAAAACACCTGGTGAGATTTTACCCTCCCAAATCGATAAAACCCAGGAGTACTCTCAAAAACTGACCGCTCTCTTAGTTGACCAAGATCAAGAAGCCTTAGATTTTTTCATCAAAAAATTCATCTCTCTTGAAGATTTACCAGAAGGAAAAACACTTGAAACCAGATTCAACGATATCAAGGCTTTGGTCATGAACCCATTGCCTTCGTTGCGTGTTTTAGGCAGCGATATCGTCAACAAAGGACTCATCACAGCCAAAGCATTAGAAAAAGACAGAATCAGTCATACCCAAAGATATCATCAAGCACTCGAGACCCTTCAAGGCACACATCCATCATGGCAATCTTTTTTCGAGAAATACTTGAATACGAAAGACTCTGATGACCCATTCCAAGATGAGCAAGGTTTAGAACATTTAGAAGCACTCAGTCAAATGAACTCCAATGAACTTTCTTGGTTCATATCCTTAGTTGAGCAGCATAAAGAGAGTGGGGCAAGTGGCGATTTTAACGAACTCTTTTCAGCTTTTCGGTATTTCGTTGAAGAGATAAAAATGAATGGCCTAGAATTTGGGCCAACTTGCCCTTTTAAAGACATTACCAATATGAAAGTAGCGATGAACCGCGCTCTTTATATTGTTGAAAATGCTGTTGATAAGCAAGAGCAATTTTATCTACTCAAAGGACTTGATTTTGGCCCAGAGGGCGCTTACTTCGCAGCACGTTATGATGGGTTCAAATTGGTTACGGAATCAATGCTTCTCATCCCTCGTGGTGATACTAGAAAATATCTGGATAGAAACAATGACCTACGATATGCGATCTCAAAAAATCATCTGTATTCACTGATATTTAGTTTTGATAATCAAGAAGAATTACAAAATAATCCTTTAAAAGTCTTCCGCGACAAAACCATCTATTTTTATCGCCAAATCGCTCAGGAGCAGTTTTTATATCCTATCAGTGATTATTTAAAAATCATTGCAGATTTAGAAAAGAGTCAAAAAAAACGCACAGATGAGACGATGGTTTTTGAGTTTGATGAAGATCTCTATGATGAAGAAGAAGGTCTGGCCATTCAACAAGCCTTGATGATCTTATATGTTTTGTCAGGAACCATGGTTGGAAAACATGCTCTCGAACGCGGTGGAGACTTGTTCTCTGAATACCAACGATTTAAAGAACTCTTATTAAGAGGTGGAAATAAAATAGAAAAAGTACTCGAAGCATTTCAGATCCATGGCTTAGATACTTTAGAAGATGAAGCAAAACCAACCTTATCTGAGCTGGTTGATCTCTTAAAAATCATAGAGGAAATACCAGATGATGATCAGAATTTTATCCATGTGAATTATGCTTTCAGCGAATGTATCAAGATAATGAATATCACAAAGAGTCGTGCAAGCATTATCCTACGTAACATTTGTGAAGGCCCTCTTCATGACAAACAAGCACGAATTACTGCATTTTCTAAATTTGTGAGGGCTGTAAATAATCGGGTTAATCCCCGCCGCGGACATAGTCTATTCCAAGATAAAGGGATTCAAGATAAATATTTTAGTATTTTGTCTCTCATCAGTGATCCTATTTCTGATGACACAAGACCTGCCGAAGGCGTCGATTTAGAAGAATTTGGAAATATTCAACACGATATATCAGAAATTCATCGGAAAGAAGATCCATCTACCACCCTTGCCAAGTCTCATGAATTTGCAATCATTTTGGAACAATTCACCCATGATTCGCCACACACCTTAAACACTTTTCTAACTCTTTTAAACCGAATCAGTCGACAATACTCTGATCCCTTACCTAATCTCACGGAGATCATAACCCTCTCTTTAAAGGTTTTGGAAGAAAAAGAGCATTTAGAACACCTTGAAGAACATGACCGTGAAAGCACACTTTTAGCAATGACTCGAGAAGCGTTACCAACCGTGGTATTTGAAGGTGACCGAGTACAACAACTTGATCCCTTGAATCTTCATGAAATAATCATGAACTTTTCACAAGAGATTCAACTCAAAGGAAGATTAGAACAAATAAAATCACTGATAGAAGGACTTAAAAGTAATGTGGCTTTAAAATGGATGGCTGGAAAATATATTAGCTCGATCACAACGTTTGTCGCCTCTCTGACCACCTTGCAAGAATTGATTGATCAGAAAACTGTTGACCCATCTGTACTTCTGGATCAACTACAAACTGTCAATGAACAGTTAGTGCAGATGAAACCCGTTTTTGACTGTCTACCAGGAAAACTCGGAGAGATTTTAGATTTTGATGCATCCAAAGAGGCCGAGTTTCTTCAACATGCCTCTATTTTGTATCTGTTCAAAGACACCTTAGAAACTAAATTTAGAAACAAAGTGACTCGAACATTGAGCACACTGAGACTTTTGGGTAACGCAAAGATTGCTGCCCACCCTCTTTATCACAAACTCTTAAATTTAACGACTTTGAGTGACTATCGAGTTGAAACACTCAGAAACTATATCCCAATAGTCAATCAAGTGAACGATTTTTTGGCAGCTCTAGTCAATCTATGTAATTCTTTAGACAATCAGAACCTTTTAAAAGAGTTTGCAACTCGCATACAACTTTTACCAGACCATATCACACTCCCACAACAAACAGCTCTTCTGAACGTATTCAGTGACAATTTTTCAGTCACAGATAACTTAAAAAAGGAATGTTTCATATTCGTTCTGGATGCTCTGTCTAAAGGCGTTGAATTGGATGGTTTCAAAAGAATGCTAGAGGGTCTTAATATCATTTTTCCATATGCAAAAGACATGGATGAGAGTGCTTTTAAAAACCTTTTTAAACTGTCGGTACAACACCATTTGAGCAAAGATACTCTATTTCCCGTTCAAATGATGGTTGATTTAAAAGAATTACATCAACATGACCCCAACATCTCACGAGAACAATCTGAACGTTTATTTAAGCAAATGGTTGCAGTGCTAAAACAAACGATTGATCCTGAAAAAATTCAGGCTATTTTTGTAAAAACCACGGAGTGTTTGCAAACACCT
>DAHWEW010000232.1:0-3827 GCA_027326225.1 Legionellaceae bacterium | reverse complement strand
ACAGCTTTGGTCATTCATGACTATGTTATTGATAAGGATCTTGCCCTATTAAAACAGGAATTGTCTAAATCCAAAAAAGCAAAGGGCGATAGTTTAGAGCCTCCCTTCCAGCTTTTTGAGTTTAGAAAGAAAAGAACATTGGGGGTTGTGCTATTTGCTTTGTTGATTATTGAAGATTATGCCAATCTTGATAAAGAAAATATCTCTGAAGAAGAGCAGGGTGTTCTATCCAGCCTCATCGAAGCTTTGAAGCAGCTTTATGAGCATCCCACGTGTACAGATCAAGATCAGCTATTTGATAAAATATCGATTTGGCTCGAAAATTATGCTCGCACAAAGGCACATTCAGAGAAAGTTAAGGCGCCTTGTGTCGCTTTATATACCATGTTGAAAATCACCCAACTGAAATTGCAGTCGCTTGGTGCTTTTGAAAAGGCAGCGCTTAAGGGGCTCGGCATGGATTCAAAGGCATTACTCACAAAAATAGAGGTCGTTGTAGAAAAAACTGAAGATATCATCGAGCACATAGAAAAACAGTCAACTCTTTTGAGTGGGAAAGAACTTCATAGTGAGACGCCAGATGATCCAATAAATGAACTTTTTATGAAGGGATTTGGCCGAATTTTTGCAGACGAATCATGCGCTTTGGTTGAAAGAATTGAAAAGGCAAAATCATACTCCAACGCGCTATGTTTACTAAATAACGAACAAGAGAATCAAGCGAGAATAAATACAGAACTCCACCACGTTAGAACCATGCAGCATGCTTTACAAGTAGATGAAGCGAGCTACTTTAAAGAACATGTTCTAAATATCATAGATGATCCAAACAATCAACCTAGTTTCGATTATCTGCTCACTTGCGCACCTGAAAATGAAAGTCAAGCCATTTTAGATACGGTCATGGCATTGCGCGATCAAAAGCTCATGCATAAAGCGGTTGGAATGCTACAAAATATGAGTCTGGGATTTCTCTCATCCAGTGATGCGTCATGTAAGAGAGATATAAAAAAATTTGTAGAGTCACGTCAAGCGGCATTAAGCAACGAGTTGAGCGCGTCAGAAAATAGAGAAAATGAGCTCTTGACTCAATTGGCTGGTGTTGACGAGGTTTTGAAAGCGCGACTGAAAAAACAAGACGAAGAAGAGCGCATGCAACTTTATACGAAAGGTCTGGAAATCATCGAAATATTCAACGAATTGCATACATTTGGCCAACAGATTTTGCAACATCATAAGATATTTGAAGACATGGTGGGATTAGATCATCATATGGAGCGCTTTTTAACAGAGCATCATGGATTTTGGGTAAAATTATCGCTTCTTCTGTCAAATGTCCTCTCCATTTTTAAAACTGAAAAAGCGGACTTGGTTGATAAAACACTGAAAATTAGAAGTGAACTTCAGGAAACTAAAAACGAGTATGAAGCTATGGTTCGAGACGGTATGAAAAAAATCAAAAACAATCCTGACATTCCTGAGGCAGAAAAGAACAACATAGAGCGTCAATTGGCGAGCACTAAGGCAGATCAAGGTCTTGAAAATGAGCCAAAGAATGCTCACTACCGCGCTTCATTTCTCTTTTTTCAAGAACATTATGAAAGGCTCAAACCTAAAGAACTACAAATGAAGGATGAGCCTGGCCAAAGTCCAATGGCCTAAGCCTACTGTTATTCCTTTGCTCGAGACACATACTCTCCTTTGCGAGTATCAATTTTAATCAACTCTCCTGTTTGCACAAACAAAGGAACCCTCACTACTGCGCCTGTTTCAAGCGTTGCAGGTTTGCCACCGCCTCCAGATGTATCACCCTTCAGACCTGGATCTGTTTCAGTGATGGTTAGGGTCACAAAGATAGGAGGAGTGACCAGGAGTGGTTCATTATTCCATAAAGTGACCACACACATATCTTGTTCTTTTAACCATTGTTTTGCTTCTTCAACGGCTTCTGGTCCTGCTGCATATTGTTCGTAATTGTCAGGAACCATGAAATGCCAATGTGCACCATCGCAATAAAGATATTGCATTTCGACGTCTACCACATCAGCAGAAGGCAACGTTTCATTGGATTTGTAAGTGCGCTCAACGACTCGACCTGTTTTGAGATTACGGATTTTGATGCGCGTAAATGCTTGCCCTTTGCCGGGTTTCACAAACTCACAGTCAACAATGTTGCAAGGCGCATTATCAACCATTACCTTTAAGCCATTTTTAAGATCATTGCTGCCATAAATTGCCATGAGCGCTCCATAGTTGAGATTTTGCTATAATTTCGATAAAGTCCGTGCAGTTTATCAAGTCTGAATACTGAATGCGAGATTCTATTCCCTGTTGGCAAAAAAAATTGGCTGAAGGTTTTGGTTCTGCCAAAGAGTTATTGCAATTTTTGCAATTACCTATCTCTTTGGCAAATCAAAATGCGCAGATGCAATTTAAAACCCGCGTACCTCTAGGATATGCGCGACGCATGCGTCAGAATGACCCCAGCGATCCTTTGTTATTACAAGTGCTAGCTGTTGCTGAAGAATTGGAAGTGACAGAAGGTTTTGTGGCTGATCCTTTGGTTGAATCGGCTACGAACTTGTTACCAGGACTGATTCATAAATATCATGGCCGCGTATTGCTTACCATTACTGGCGCTTGTGCCATCAATTGTCGCTATTGTTTTAGGAGACACTTTCCTTATCAAGAAAACAATCCTGGTCGAAAAGGATGGCAAGATGCGCTTGATTATATCAGACTGGATTCTAACATCCATGAAGTCATATTGAGCGGTGGCGATCCTCTCTTGGCCAAAGATGGCATGCTACTTGAACTTTTCAACCATCTGGCGGATATCCCTCATCTTCAAACGTTGCGAATTCATACACGCATTCCAGTGGTATTACCAGAGCGCATCAATGCCTCTTTTATCGCAACCTTAGCAACCTGTCGCCTACATAAAGTCATCGTCTTACATGTCAATCACCCCCAGGAAATTGATAGCGATGTGGCAAAGGCTTGTCGTTTATTGCGAGATATGGGTTGTCATTTGCTCAATCAATCCGTACTTTTGGCCGGAGTCAATGATGATCCTGATGTGTTAAAAGCATTAAGTGAGCGCTTGTTTCAAATAGGCGTTTTACCTTACTACCTGCACTTATTGGATAAAGTGCAGGGTGCGGCGCACTTTCAGGTATCAATGAACGATGCGCTGATGTTATTTCGTCATTTACAAAGCTTGTTGCCTGGGTACTTGGTACCGAGGCTTGCGAGAGAGGATGCTGGTCAAAAAAATAAAACATTAATCGTTTAATCTGAATATCGTGGATATTGCAACATGATATTTTAGTTAAAATCCTCCTGTTTGATAAAGCGAGGTTGCGCTTTACGGTCGCGCTTGCTTGCCTTCAATACTCTGATTGTAATAGACTTGCCCTCCATTCATGAGCGAGCTTTTTCAGGTAGTTCTTAAAAATAGCGATAGTTGTTATGTCCAATTCAGAAAAATTAGCCGAATATCCACAAGAATCTCCTCCATCAACAACAGCCATACGGCAACTTCCACTTAACTTTGCAAGTGGTCTTATCACAGGTGTTATTCTTTCTTGTGGACTTCATCCTTGGGACAGGGCTTTGTACTTAGCCATGACCAATAAAAGACCGTTTCTTTATGATTTTATGAACAATAGGTTCGTTATAGATAATTTTACCAATCCTTACCATGGTTTTACGCAAACAATCATTTCTCGTACGCTGGGAAATGGGATTTATTTTTTTATTCAAAATGAGATAAAGCCAGTATTGTATCCCTATTTGCGCCAAAATTTACAGTTTCAAGAATGGCA
>DAHWEW010000231.1:0-3848 GCA_027326225.1 Legionellaceae bacterium | reverse complement strand
AGGATTTAAATTAAATGAAATAGTGACTGAGGGTGCCTGTCCCTGGTGATTCACAGACAGCAAAGTAGCCCCTGCCGAAAAATGAGCAATGGCTGATAAAGGTACTTCCTTGCCAGTGGGTGTTTGCACATAAATCTCATCTAAGGTTTGGGGTCGTTGCCAATATTGTGGAGCGACTTCCATCACAACATGGTACTGATTCAACGCCATATACATAGTAGATACTTGGCTTTGCCCAAATGCATTATAGAGTGTGTTATCAATTTGTGCGGTTGTTATGCCAAAACGCGAAGCAGAATCATGATCAATATCCACAAAAACTCTGAGTCCGTGGTCGGTTAAATCACTGCTCACATCGACAATACTAGGAAGTTGTCTGAATGTTTGAACCAGTTGTTCAGCCCAATGATTAAGTTTGAGCAAATTGTTACCAAATAAGGTATATTGATATTGAGCATTCGCCCTTCTTCCTCCAATCACCAAATCTTGTGCTGGTTGTAAGTATAAGGTTGCTCCTGTTACCTTTGCAGTCTTATTTCGTAACCGATCAACAACTGCAGAGGAAGAGATTTTTCTTTCTTTCAATGGTTTTAAAGTAATATACATCGTGCCCTGAGCGACATTGTTTGTTCCGCCTACCACGCCAGTCACATCCTGAACCATTTTATCATGTCGGACAATTTCAACGTATTGATGCAATTTTTTATCAAGCGATTGAAAGGAGACATTTTGATCGGTTTGAATGCTGCCATTGATTTGGCCTGTGTCTTGCTCTGGAAAAAACCCTTTTGGAATGAGAACAAATAATAGAATGGTACAAATAACAGTCAAACCTGTGACCGAAATCATCAAGTTGGGATGATGAAGTGACCAATCCAAACTGGTTTGATATTTGCTTTTTAAAGTTTCAACGAAACGTAATATTTGATTGGGTTGTTGATCCGTTTTCTGGCGCAAAATTCGTGAACACATCATAGGGGTTACCGTTAAAGACACAACCATAGACACCAATATGACCAAAGAAAGGGTGACCGCAAACTCACGAAATAGTCGTCCAACAAGTCCGCCCATGAGTAAGATAGGAATGAAAACCGCTATCAAAGATACGCTCATCGATATCACCGTGAAGCTGACTTCCGAAGCACCCATCATAGCCGCTTGGAACGGTTTTACCTGCTTTTCTATATGTCTTGACGTGTTTTCAAGAACCACAACAGCATCATCAACCGCAAACCCTGTTGAGATGATAAGAGCCATCAGAGAAATATTGTCTAAACTATAGCCTAATAATTTCATACAACCAAAAGTACCTAATAAGGACAAAGGCACAGCAATACCTGGAATCAGCATGGCACGAAAACTACCGAGAAAAAAATAAGTGACAGCAATCACCAAACACATTGCGATGAGCAAAGTCATTTCCACATCATGTAAAGAAACCCGAAGGGTTTTGGTTCTATCAACTGACTCAGAAAGATGAATGGCTTTGGGAATTGAGGCTTTCAATTGAGGAAGGAGCGCATTGATCTTATCTACAGTTACTATGGCATTTGCTCCTGGTTCTTTGTAGATCACTAAAAAAACAGCGGGTTTCCCATTGTACAATCCAGCATTGCGAATATCCTCAACACCTTCATGAACCACACCAAGATCAGCGATGCGCACAGGACTATTGTTTTGATAAGTCACAATGATTGATGCATAATCTTTGGGCTTAAATAGCTGATCATTCGTACTAATAATAGAGGACGTCGCCTCATCCAACCGAATCGAGCCTTTTGGAAGATTCACATTCTCTGCTGCAATAGCCGTTGCTACTTGTGGAAGACCAATACCATAATTATTTAATGCAGTAGGGTTGAGTTCAATACGCACTGCAGGAAGTGAACTCCCTCCTACATAGACCTGTCCCACCCCATGTATTTGTGAGAGTTTTTGCTGCAAAATAGTCGACCCAACATCATATAACTGTCCAGCTGTGAATGTATCTGATGTGAGCGCTAACACTAAAATAGGCGTATCAGCAGGATTGATTTTCCGATACGTAGGAAGCGCTGGCAAATTGGTAGGCAATTGACTGATAGAAGCATTGATAGCTGACTGTACATCACGAGCAGCACCATTAATATCTCGTGACAAATCAAATTGTAAGATGATATTAGAAACCCCAAGGGTGCTACTTGAGGTCATCTCTGTAATACCTGCAATAAATCCCAATTGTCGTTCTAAGGGAGAAGTCACTGAGGATGCCATATTTTCAGGACTTGCACCTGGTAATTGCGCTGAAACCTGGATGGTTGGAAAATCAATGTGCGGAAGAGCGGCTAGTGGCAATAGGTTAAAAGCGCCCCAGCCGGCCATGGCCAACCCCAAAGCGAGAAGTGTTGTTGCAACAGGGCGCTCAATCGCTAGAGAAAACAAACTCATGTTGAATCCTCATTGCTGGCGACTCGATGAGTGAGTCCCTGCCTCCAATCGGCCAGTGTTTGTTTTAGTCTATCAAAAGTGAGGTAGATCACCGGGGTAGTATAGAGCGTGAGCAGTTGGCTCACAATGAGCCCTCCTATGATGGCAATTCCCAAAGGTTGACGAAGCTCAGCCCCCATACCACGACCAAAAGCCAAAGGAAATGCGCCTAACATGGATGCCATGGTGGTCATTAAGATGGGTCGAAAACGCAATTGGCAAGCCTCATATATCGCATCTCGCGGTGATTTTTGGTACTGTCTTTCTTGTTCTAGAGCAAAGTCAATCATCATGATCGCATTTTTCATGACAATACCAATCAATAAGATAATGCCAATCAGAGCGATGATACTCAATTCATACCCCGTCAGCATCAAGGCAAGGATAGCCCCCATGCCAGCGGAAGGCAGCGTTGATAAAATGGTGAAAGGATGAATATAGCTTTCATACAAAACCCCCAGCAGAATATAAACAGTTAAAATCGCAGCGGTAATAAGCCAACCCTCGTTACTTAAAGAACTTTCGAATATTTTGGCAGCCCCAACAAAGCCTGTTTGTACACTTTGAGGGATATGAAGATCTTTTTTAAGTTGATGAATGGCTTTGATAGCATCACCAAGCGCCGTATGAGGACTTAAGTTGAAAGACAATGTCGCCACAGGAAACTGATTTTGACGATTGATCACCTCTTTGCCAAGAGCTGTAGATAGGGTTGCAATGGTAGACAGTGGAACCGATCCTCCATTGGCTCCATTCAAATAAATATGTTCAAGGGTTTGCGGTCCCACCTGAAGTTTTGGCAGAACCACAAGAATCACTCGATATTGATTACGCTCTGTAAACATGATGGAGACTTGGCGCTGACCAAAGGCATCATACAAAACATTATCGATGGTTTCCATGGTAATACCAAGCTTTGATGCAGTATCTCTATCAATGTTAATGATCGTTCTAAGCCCTGAGTTGAGCTCATCACTGGCGACAGCACTTAACTCAGGTAGCGAGGTAAACTGTTTGAGTAATGTATTGACCCATGGCTCCATCTCATCAGCAGTAGGTGCACTGACACTATATTGATACTGTGTCCGACTCACTCGAGTATCAATCGTTAAATCTTGCACCAATTGCATATACAAAGTAGCCCCAATAACGTGCTCTAATTTGCGCTCTAAGCGATGCATGACCTCGCTTGCGCTCACCTTTCGAATATTGAGCGGTTTCAGTGTAATGAGGATCCGTCCACTATTTAAGGTTTTGTTGATCCCATCAATCCCTACAAATGAAGAGATATTTTCAACTGCCGGATCACTTTTTACAATATCTGCCAACTCTTGTTGCTTTTTAACCATGGCATCAAATGAAATGGTTTGAGGCATTTCAGA
>DAHWEW010000230.1:0-3862 GCA_027326225.1 Legionellaceae bacterium | reverse complement strand
CAGCATTAGCTTTGGGACCAATCGTGGAGCAGCTTACGCTTTGGGGATACCATGGGAATTAGAACCAATCTACAATCATTATGGGATGTTCATATTATTAAAATCGCGCTTCGCGATTCACTTTTTAAATTAGTCCCTCATCATCAGATCCGTAACCCTGTGATGTTTACAGTGTATGTGGGTTCAATCTTGACGACTTGCTTGTTTATTCAAGCGCTCATTGGTCAAGGTGAAGCCGCAGCCGACTTTATTGTCGTCATTTCATTGTGGCTATGGTTTACTTTGTTTTTTGCCAATTTTGCCGAAAGCATGGCGGAAGGGAGAGGCAAAGCTCAAGCGCAGGCCTTACGAAAAGCAAGAAGAGAGATCCAGGCAAAAAAACTCGCAAAACCAAGCAAAGACGCCAAAATAACCCTTATCCAATCAGATATGCTTCATGCGGGTGATATTGTATTGGTGGAAGCGGGTGATTTCGTACCCAGTGATGGGGAAGTGATTGAGGGGATTGCCTCAGTCAATGAAAGTGCAGTGACTGGAGAAAGTGCGCCTGTGATTCGTGAAAGTGGCGGGGATAGGAGTGCGGTCACTGGAGGTACGCAAGTGATTTCGGATTGGTTGATGATACGAATTACTTCTAATCCAGGCGAAACTTTTTTAGATCATATGATTTCTTTAGTAGAAGGTGCAAAGCGTCAAAAAACACCCAATGAATTAGCCTTAACTATCCTGCTTGCAGCATTAACCATTATTTTTCTATTGGTATGTGCCACTTTACTACCTTTTTCTATTTACGCGGTCACAGAAACCCACGAAGGTCGTGTGGTTACCATTACTGTTTTGGTCGCACTGTTTGTCTGTTTAGCCCCAACAACCATTGGTGGATTGTTATCAGCAATTGGAATTGCGGGCATGGATAGGATGGTTCAAGCCAATGTGATAGCTATGTCTGGGCATGCTGTAGAGGCTGCCGGGGATGTGGATGTTTTATTGTTAGATAAAACAGGGACCATTACATTAGGAAACCGTGAAGCTATAGAGTTTATTCCAGCCCTAGGAGTCAGTATAGAAGAATTGGCTGATGCTGCTCAGCTTGCCTCACTTGCTGATGAGACGCCGGAAGGAAGAAGTATTGTTGTGCTTGCTAAAAACTATGGTCTTCGTGGGCGTGAGTTGGCTCAAATACAAGCCACGTTTATTCCATTTACAGCTGAAACACGAATGAGTGGGGCAAATTTGCCTGGTCGACAAATTCGAAAGGGGGCGGCATTAGCGATAGAAGAGTATATCAAAGAGATCGGTGGTAGCTTTCCAAAAGATGTACAACTGAGTGTGGAAACTATTTCTCGAAAGGGTGGAACGGCTCTAGTGGTGAGTGAAGAAAAAAGAGTAATGGGGGTTATCCATCTGAAAGATATCATCAAAGGGGGCATCAAAGAACGTTTTGCTGAATTGCGTCGTATGGGGATTAAAACCATCATGGTGACAGGTGATAATCCATTAACTGCAGCAGCAATTGCTGCAGAAGCTGGAGTTGATGATTTTTTTGCCAATGCTAAACCTGAGGAAAAACTAAAAATCATCAGGGGGTTACAAGCAAAAGGTCATTTGGTCGCTATGGCTAGAGATGGTACCAATGATGCGCCAGCTCTTGCTCAAGCGGATGTTGCCGTGGCTATGAACACAGGTACTCAAGCTGCAAAGGAAGCAGGAAATTTAATTGATTTAGATTCGAATCCCACAAAATTAATTGAAGTGGTCGAAATTGGCAAACAATTGCTGATGACTCGAGGGTCGCTCACCACGTTTAGTATTGCGAATGATATTGCAAAGTATTTTGCCATTTTGCCAGCCGCCTTTTCACCTACTTATCCCGCATTACAAGCATTAAATATTATGCATCTTTCCACACCAAAGAGTGCAGTATTATCTGCGGTAATATTTAATGCCATTATCATTGTATTTCTGATCCCCCTAGCTTTGCGTGGGGTTAGATATCAGCATGTTGAAGCTCAAAAACTATTGCGAAATAACGTTTTTATGTATGGTGTCGGTGGATTAATCGTTCCCTTCATTGGAATTAAGATCATTGATCTCCTCTTAATGCTCATAAAATGGAGCTAGAATGCTAATAGAAGCAATCAAGCAAATCAAAACAGCGTTGGTCTTACTCATTTTATTGACTATTTTGACAGGGTTCATTTATCCATTAGCGATGACCGGATTGGCGCAACATTTTTTCCCAAGCCAAGCAAATGGCAGTCTTATAGAAAGTAATCATACTTGGATAGGTTCTAAATTCATTGGCCAATATTTCACTTCACCCACCTATTTTTGGGGGCGTCCGTCTATGACCAAACCTTTTCCTTATAATGGCGCGTCATCATCGGGTTCTAATAGTGGTCCAAGTAATCCAGACTTTTTAGCAACAGTCAAAGAGAGGATTGCTCTTTTACAAAGATATCCACATGATTTCGAAGAGATTCCAGTTGATTTGGTCACTGCATCAGGCAGTGGTCTTGATCCTGATATTAGTCCAATGGCAGCTTTCTACCAAGCAGCACGAATAGCAGATGCGCGCCATATTCCAAAAAGTCTTGTTGAGGAAATCATAGAAAATCATATTCAAAATCGAACCTTTGGGTTATTGGGTGAAGCTCGAGTCAATGTTTTAGAGTTAAATCTTGCTTTGGATCAATTGAAATGAAAGGCTCTCGTTTAACTCCTGACCAGATCTTGCAGCGCAGTGAAGAAGAGGCGCGTCTTGAAGAACGTGGCAAGCTTAAGATTTACTTAGGAGCGGCGCCTGGTGTAGGTAAGACCTATACCATGCTTCATGATGCACTTGAAAAACGCTCACAAGGGTTTGATGTGGTGATTGGTATTGCTGAGTCCCATGGTCGTCAAGATATTGAATCCGTATTAACCAAATTTGAAATCATCCCACGCCAAGAAATTGAATACCGAGGTAAGATATGCCAAGAGTTTTCTCTCGATGCGGCTTTAAAAAGAAATCCTGGGTTGATTCTGATCGATGAAATGGCTCATACCAATGTTCCTGGGCTCAGACACTCAAAACGTTGGCAAGACATCAAAGAGTTTTTAGACCGCGGTATTGATGTATACACAACCTTGAATGTGCAACATATTGAAAGTTTAAAAGATGATGTTGCACAAATCATCCAGGCACCCATTTATGAAACGGTCCCTGATTCTATGATTGAATTGGCCAATACCATTGAGGTGGTTGATTTACCTCCAGAAGATTTATTAAAGCGCCTAACGGATGGCAAAATATATATTCCCGAACAAGCCGCTCTTGCCACGGAACACTTTTTTCGTAAGGGAAATTTAATTGCTTTACGCGAATTGGCTTTGCGTACCACAGCTGAGAGGGTTGGCACGGATGTTTTACTGTATAGGCAGAGTGAAGGGATCAAGCAAATTTGGGCTACAAAAGACAAGATCCTTGTTTGTGTGGGACCAAGAAGCGACTCTTTGAAATTAATACGGGCTGCTAAGCGCATGGTGACCTCCTTACAGGCCGAATGGATTGCTATCTATGTCGATACGCCTCAAAGTCAACACGCTACTGAAAGTAGAAATAGTGCGATTCAGAATTTACGCTTAGCGGAACAATTAGGTGCTGCCATTCATGTGTTAACAGGTTTTGATATCGTGAAAGAGATAGTGGCATTTGCTCACGAACAGAATGTCACTCAAATTATGATAAGAAAGCAGATTGTCACCCGCTGGCGGGGCTTTTTTAAGAGAAATCTGGCAGATGAGATTGTGCGTCATAGTGGCGATATTGATGTATACATTATGACTGGGGAAGCAGATAGAGTGGTTGAATCTAAAAAAA